>CANQZT010000042.1 GCA_947628335.1 uncultured Clostridia bacterium
GTTAAAACCTACATATGGGTTGGTTTCACGATATGGTCTTGTAGCATTTGCTTCATCATTAGATCAAATAGGAACATTAACAAGAGATGTCCAAGATTCAGCGATGTTATTAAATATTATAGCAGGTCATGATGAGAAAGACTCTACTTCAGCAAATGTGCAAAAAGAAGATTATTTAAAAGCATTAAAAAATGATGTAAAAGGCTTAAAAATAGGAGTGCCAAAGGAATATTTTGGTGATGGAATTAATAAAGAGGTAAAAGAAGCAATTCAAAAAGTTATTGAAAAATACAGAGAACTGGGTGCTGAAGTTTCGGAATGTTCATTAGATGTTGCAGAATATGCTCTTGCAACTTACTATATTATTGCATGTGCAGAAGCAAGTTCAAATCTTGGAAGATTTGATGGAATTCGTTATGGATATAGGACAAAAAATTATGAGAATTTAAAGGATATATACCGTAATTCAAGAAGCGAGGGATTTGGAGCAGAAGTAAAAAGAAGAATTATATTAGGCACATATGTACTATCTTCTGGGTATTATGATGCATATTACAAAAAAGCACAACAAGTGCGTACTCTTGTGAAGAATGAATTTGAAAAAAATTTCAAGGTTTATGATTGTTTATTAACTCCAACATCTTCAAATGTTGCATTTGATATCGGTTCAAAAATTAATAACCCACTAGAAATGTATTTAGCCGATCTTTGTACAGTACCAGTTAATATAGCAGGACTTCCAGGAATTAGTGTGCCTTGTGATTTGAATAAAGATGGAATGCCTATAGGATTCCAATTAATAGGAAAACCATTTGCAGAGGCAACAATATTAAATGCAGCATATACATATGAGCAAAACTCAAATTTTAAGAAAAATAAACCAAGTTTTAAAATATAAGGAGGAGATAGGAAATGGCAAGAGATGATTACGAAGCTGTAATAGGACTAGAGGTACATGCAGAACTTTCAACAAAAACAAAGATATTTTGCTCATGTCCTACAGAATTTGGTGGAGAACCTAATACACATTGCTGTCCAATTTGTATGGCACTTCCAGGAACATTACCTGTATTAAATGAAAGGGTAGTTGAATATGCAGTAAAAGCTGGACTTGCAATGAATTGTGAAATAGAACAAAATAGTAAAAACGATAGAAAAAATTACTTTTATCCAGATTTACCGAAAGCATATCAAATATCTCAATTTGACAGACCACTATGTAAACATGGAATTATTGAAGTAGAGGATGCAAACGGAGAGAAAAAGGATGTAAGAATTACAAGGATTCATATAGAAGAGGATGCTGGAAAGTTAAATCATGATGATTTTGGTGGAGGAAGTTTAGTTGATTTAAACCGTGCAGGAGTTCCTTTAATAGAAATTGTTTCAGAACCAGATATACGTTCTAGCAAAGAAGCGGAAAATTATTTAAGAAAAATAAAATCAATACTTGAATATATAGAAGTATCAGATTGTAAAATGCAGGAAGGATCATTAAGAGCAGACGTTAATGTTTCAATTAGAAAAAAAGGAGAAACAAAACTTGGAACTCGTACAGAGATGAAAAATATGAATTCATTCCGTTCTATTGTAAGAGGAATTGAATATGAAATAGATAGGCAAATAGATGTTATTGAAGATGGAGGAATAATTGAGCAAGAAACATTAAGATGGGATGATGTATCTGGAAGAACATTCTCTATGAGAGATAAAGAAGATGCTCAAGATTATAGGTACTTTCCTGATCCAGACTTAGTAGCTATTCGTTTGTCAGATGAGTATATAGAAAATATAAAAAATAGCTTACCAGAATTACCAGAAAGTAGAAAAACAAGATACATACAAGAATATAACCTAACACAAAGGGAGGCAAATTTATTAACAGCATCAAAATACTTATCAGATTTATTTGAGAAAACAGCGAAAGAATCAAATAACGCAAAAGCAGCATGCAACTGGATATTATCAGATATCTCTCGTATATTAAATGAAAAAGAGGAAGAAGCAAACGAAATACCATTTACTTACCACGAACTTGCAGAACTTATTACTTTAATTGATAAGGGAACAATAAGCAATTCTATTGCAAAAAAAGTATTAGAAGAATTATTTAAGAATCCTAAAGCACCTTCAAAGATCATAGAAGAAAAAGGCTGGATTCAAATTTCAGATGAAGGAGCAATATTAGAGGTAGTAAAAAAAGTATTACAAGAAAATCCTCAATCTGTAAAAGATTATAAAGGTGGAAAAGATAGAGCATTAGGTTTCTTAGTTGGTCAAGCTATGAAACAAACAAAAGGAAAAGCAAATCCACAAATGTTAAATAAAATGTTTATAGAAGAAATGAATAATATGTAAAAAGTGAGCCTAAGATTTTATATCAAATGCAAATTTTAAGAAAATCTTAGGCTCACCATATTTTTCTGGTGAATTTTATGAAACCTGTTTTTTAATCGTGTCAATAGCAAGAGCACAAATTATGAATTCAACAACGAAAAATAATCCTAATCTAAAAGTAGATAAACCAATATAGAATAAATATGGAACATGATTTGTTCTATATGTAAGTAAAATATACATAGCTATAATGCAGACACAACAAGAAAAGAATATACCATATTTTAAAATATTTTTTATGCTTTTTTCCATAGAAAAGAATTTATTTTTAATCATATTAACCATAGGAATAACCTTCTTTCAATAACATCTATAATAATAGTAACATAAAAGTAAATATAAAATCAAAGGTAAATTATGTTATAAAAAGTGAAATAAGGAAAAGATTACGAAATAAAAGAAGATTGAATGGATTCAATCTTCTTAAATAAAAAACTATGCATAATTTTTTATCTATGCTTTTATAGCATTTAATTTTTTGGCTAATCTAGATTTTTTTCTAGCAGCTGTATTTTTTACGATAACACCTTTTGAACAAGCCATATCGATTTTTTTTGTAGCCTCTACGAATAATGTTTCGGCATTTTTTACATCTTTGGCTTGGGCAGCTTCTTCAAATTTTCTTACAGCAGTTCTATATCCAGATTTTATCATATTATTTCTAAGAGTTTTCTTTTCAATAACACTTACTCTCTTTATTGCTGATTTAATATTTGGCATTTATATATTGCACCTCCTTAAAAAGTAAAATAAACATTAACGCATAATATTTTAACACAAAAAAATCAAAATTGCAAGTTTTATAGTGACAATTGTTACAATATTTGATATAATTTCTACTAGAATTGCTATAGGAGTTGATAGTGTGGAAGATAAATATAATTTAACATTACAAGAAAATGTATTTTTAGCAAAAAAAAAGATTGTAGAAAATATATACAGTAATGCAAGAATAGAAGGGTGTAATGTAACGTTTCCAGAAACACGGGACAATTTTAGAAGGCGTAAATGTGGCAACTGTAAAATTAGATGATATAACGTGTATTTTGAATTTAAGAGATGCATGGAAATATGTTATAAATAATATAGAAGAACCATTTTCGTATGAGCTTATTTGTAAAGTGAATTCGTATGTTGCAAGAAATGAGTCAATTGAATGGGGAAGATTAAGAAATGGAAAAGTTAGTATATCAGGGACAGAATATATTCCCAATATTCCAATAGAAGATGAAGTAAAAAAGAAAATAGAAGAAATGAAAAAAATAAAAAGTGTTACTAAAAGAGCAATTACATATATGTTATATGGTATGAGAGGCCAGTTATTTTGGGACGGAAACAAAAGAACTAGTATAATTGTTGCAAATAAAATATTGATTAGTGAGGGAAAAGGAATATTAACAGTAAAAGATAAGTATCTAAATGAATTTAATGAATTATTAACTGAATTTTATAATACTAATAATGGAGAAAAATTAGAAGAATTTTTATATAATAAATGTATATATGGAATAGAAAAAGAGGTAAAATAATCTACCTCTTTTATTCTTCAATTTTTAATTGTTCACCAATAATTTCTTCCTTTTCATCTTCTAAAATAGAAGTACAATGAGGGCAACGAGTTGCTTTTATATTGATTTCAGATAAACAATAAGGACATGTTTTTACAGTTGGTTCAGGGATAGGAGTATTTTTTTTCTTTCTCCATTTCTTAAAGAATTTTGACTCTTTTTCGAATTTTTTATTAATACCTTTTGCTTTAGCTTCTAAAGTTTGATTAAATCTATTTAAATATCGAACCATTAAAAAAACAGAAAAAGCAATAATTAGAAAGTTAATTACATTAGTAATAAAAGAACCATATTTTATAGATGTATTACCAAATGTAAGCATCATATCATTAAAGTCAATACGACCTGTAAAAATAGATACAAAAGGCATAATTATATCATTTACAAGTGAATTAACAATCTTTTGAAATCCACCACCTATAATAACACCTATAGCTAAATTAACAGCATCTCCTTTTATTGCAAATTCCTTAAATTCCTTCCACATAAAGAATCCTCCTTAATATATTTTATTTATAATAATATGTTAAAATAAGAGATTTGTCAAATTTTATCGAAATTTATATGAAGTTAAGTATAAAAAATTCAAAATAATCCTTCTAAAAAAACAAAAAATGTTATATAATAATAGCATAAAATACAAAAGGAGAAAAACACAATATGAATGCTTTGATAGAAATGCTGTCAAATTCTAAAAAATTTAAAGAATATTTAAAACTTATAGAAAATAAAAAAAGCCCAGTTATGCTAACTGGGCTTACTGATGTTAGCAAAGTGTATTTTGCTTATGGAACAAGACAATATTCCAAAAGTAAAATATGTATTATTACATATAACGAAATACAGGCAAGAAAGCTTGTAAAAGATATAGCATATTTTACAGATAAAGTGGTATTTATTCCTAAAAGAGAAATTGTAACATATGATTATGTTGCTGAAAGTAAAGATTTACCATATGAAAGAATTGAAGCATTAAATAAGGTATATAATAATAAAGTAGATATTGTAGTTACCACAATTGAAGCTTTAATGCAAAAGATACTTCCGAAAGAAGTATTATATAAAAATATATTAAATTTTAAAGTTGGCAAAACTTATAATTTAGAACAAATAAAAGAAAAGTTAGTAAGTTTAGGTTATATAAGATGCGATTTAATTGAAGCTAAAGGTCAATTTAGTAAAAGAGGAGGAATAATAGATGTAGCAATTACGGATAAATTGGGAGTTAGGATAGAGTTTTGGGGTGACGATGTAGATTCTATTAGATACTTTAATATTTCAAGTCAGCGCTCAACGGAAATGATAAAGGAAATTAATATTTTTCCATCACATGAATTTGTTTTAGAAAATAATTTAGACAAAGTGTGTGAAAAAATTGATAAACGTATTTTTAATGAAGAAAATTTGCAAAATGTAAAAATAGATTTAGAACAAATAAGAGAGGGAAACTACATTAGCAAAATAGATAAATACTATGATAGTTTTTATGAAAAAACAACAACATTATTGGATTACTTTGATGATGAATATGAGATTTTCTTAGATGAAATAAATAAAATAAAAGCAAGGGTAAACAATATATTAATAGATAATCAAAATGTACAAAATATGCTAATAGAAAAGGAAAAAATTATACCAGATGCACTTAAAAATTTATATGAGTACGAAGAACTACTAAAAAAGATATTAAAGCATCAAACTATATATCTAGAAAAACAAGATGTAGGTTTTGTAGATGAATATGAAACCAATGCTAAAAGAAATGCAATTCATTTTGAAACAAGAGAAGTAAATTTTTTTAAAAGTAGCATGGAGTTATTTTTAGAAGAAGTTCAAACAGCTATTAATGAGAAAAAGACGGTAGTTGTACTAGGTGGAAATGAAGAAAATAGTAGAAAACTATCTTTACTATTACTTGAAAAAGATATACCACATAAATTTATTGAAAAATTAAATAGTAACCTTCCAAATCAAGTTGTAAATGTTTCAACAGGTATACTAACAACAGGTGTTGAAATTTATGATTTAAATTTATTAGTTATAAGTAGTGAAGATTTATTTAATAAGGATACAAAGAAAAGAAGAAAAACACACACAGATTTTAGTAGTGGGGAAAAAGTTGTATTTGCAGATTTAAAAGTAGGAGATTACGTTGTTCATAAAACACATGGAATAGGTCAATTTATTGGAGTAAATACCATTAAAGCTGATAATATTACAAAGGATTATATAAAAATAAAATATAGAGATGAAGATATTTTATATGTTCCAACTAACCAATTAGATAATATAAGAAAATATATTGGAGGAGGAGAAGCGACACCTAAATTAAATCGCTTAGGAAGTAAAGAATGGACAAATACTAAATCAAAGGTAAAATCTAATTTACGAGAGGTAGCAAGAGATTTAATAGAGTTATATGCTAAGCGTCAAAATGCAGTAGGATACGCATTCTCAAAAGATACACCTTGGCAAAGAAATTTTGAGGACAGTTTTCCTTATGTAGAAACTGATGACCAATTACGTTGTATTGAAGAAGTAAAAAAAGATATGGAACAGGCTAAACCGATGGATAGGTTATTATGTGGTGATGTTGGATATGGAAAAACAGAAGTGGCAATTCGTGCAGCATTTAAAGCATGTATGGATCAGAAACAAGTAGCATATCTTGTTCCTACAACTGTACTTGCAAATCAGCAGTATGAATCATTTAAGCAAAGAATGGAAGATTTTGCAATTAAGGTTGAATTATTAAATCGTTTTCGTACAAAAAAAGAGCAGGATGAAGTTGTAAAAAAATTAAAACTAGGTGAGGTAGATGTTGTAATTGGAACCCACAGAATTTTAAGCAAAGATGTAGAATTTAAAGATTTAGGGTTACTAATTATAGATGAAGAACACAGATTTGGAGTAAAAGATAAAGAAAAAATAAAAAAATTAAAAACAAATGTGGATGTGTTAACAATGACAGCTACACCAATTCCAAGAACTCTTCATATGTCTATTGTTGGAGTAAGAGATATGTCAGTTATTTATGAGCCACCTCAAAATAGAAGACCAGTTCAAACTTATGTTTTAGAATATGATGAAGAAGTTGTAAGAGAAGCAATTACAAAAGAGCTAGAAAGAAATGGTCAAGTATTTTATTTATATAATCGTGTAGAAGAAATAGAAAGAAAAGCAAATGAAATTGCAAATTTAGTTCCGGATGCTACAGTTGCATTTGCACATGGAAAGATGACAGGTCACGAGCTAGAAGAAATTATGATGGAGTTTGTTAACCAAAAAACGAATGTATTAGTATGCACAACTATATTAGAATCTGGAATAGATATTCCGAATGCTAACACAATAATTGTAGAAAATGCTGATAGATTAGGTCTTGCACAATTATATCAAATTAGAGGAAGAGTAGGAAGAAGTGATACACAAAGTTATGCATATATTACTTATAAACCAGATAAATTGTTATCAGAAGTTGCAGATAAAAGGTTAAAAGCAATTAAGGAATTTACAGAGTTTGGCTCAGGCTTTAAAATTGCTATGCGTGATTTAGAAATAAGAGGAGCTGGAAGCTTACTTGGAGAAATACAGCATGGACACATGGATCAGGTTGGATATGATACTTATTGTAAGTTATTAGATGAAGTTGTAAAAGAAATTCAAGGAATTGAAGTAAAAGAAGAGGTAGATGTCCAAATAGATTTAAATATTTCAAGCTATATTCCGGATGAATATATTGAAAATAGTAGTCAAAAGATAGAGGTATATCAAAATATAGCTCTTGCTAGAACTGAAGAAGATATTGAAAACATAATAGATGAAATTTTAGACCGATATGGTCAAATGCCAGAAGAAGTAAATAATTTGCTTGAAATTGCAAGAATTAAGGAATTATGTAAAAAAGTTAATGTAACGAAACTTGCAAGTAAAAATGGAGGAGTTGTATTTAATTTTATTCCAGAACAGTTCCGTATGGAAATAGTAGATGCATTAATAAAAAAATATAGAAATGAAATAAGATTTTCGCAAGGGTATGAACCATATATTACCTATAAAATACCAGAAAATTCGGATCAAGTTATTATTAAGAAAGTAAAAGACTTTTTAAATACATTGCAGGAAATATAAAGTGTTTAAATAATGTTAAAATGTGTATAATATAAATAAAAGTAAAAAAGAGGGAGAAACTATGCAAATTATAACAAGCAAGGATAATGAAGTTATAAAAAGTATACGAAAATTGAAAGATAAAAAATATCGTGAAATAGAAAACAAGTATATCGTAGAAGGAATTAAATTGATTAGAGAAGCAATTGAAGAAAATGCAAGTATAGATACTGTAGTTGTATGCGAAGATTGCATGGAAAATGGAACAATAGATCAAAAGCTATTATATGAAATTGCAAAATATAACTGTGTGTATGTTAGTCAAAAAGTTTTTTCTGCTGTAACAGAAGTAACAAATCCACAAGGAATGTTAGCTGTTATTAATAGGGAAAACAAAAAAGATGCTTTAAACTATGATGAAGATGTTATTGTAGTATTAGATGATATACAAGATCCTGGAAATTTAGGAACAATTTTAAGAACGGTAGATAGTGTAGGGCTTCATCAAATTATTGTATCAAAGGGAACAGCAGATACGTACAATCCAAAAGTTGTTCGTAGTACAATGGGTGCAATTTACAGAGTAAAAGTTATAGAATCAGATGATTTAGTAGGAACGTTAAAAGAAATAAAAAAACATAAATACAAAATTTTAGCAACTAGTCTTGGAGCTCAAGAAAGTATATATGATGTGGATTATGAAAGAAAAGTAATTGTGATTGGAAATGAAGCAAATGGAGTATCTGAAGAAATATTAAAGCTTGCAGACCAAAAAATAAAAATACCAATGTTTCGGAAAAACAGAAAGTTTAAATGCATCGGTTGCTACAAGTGTAATTTTATATGAATATGTAAGACAGAAATTAAAAAAAACGCTATAAAAGGCGTTTTTTAGTTTAATATTTCTATTATAATAGGGTAGATTTCTTTATAATTATCTTCCCATTTTTTTGCAATTTTTTTGGCTTGTTCTACAGAATTTGCTTGTAATTTTACTTCAAAATCTGTTACATTATTTTTTAGTAATTTACATATAACTATAAATTCGTTGTCATTTCTAGGTACGAATTCAGAAACAGCGTGTTCTAAATTTTGGATTTCATCTACTTCTTCTTTTAAAGCATTATCAATTGTAAGCTTTGTAATTCCAGGTAATAGGTCGTCAGTAAGAGATAGGGTATCAATACCATTATCGGTTATTTTATACATAGTTTTTCCATCTTTTGTATATCCAATTATGTATTTATTTTCTAATAGATCAATTAGAAATTGTTGAAAATAAAAGTAATTCATATCTTTAATAGACAAAATCAATTTTAAAAGACTATCACTATCAATTGGTTTATTTAATTTATTTAAAATGTATAAAATTAATACTTTATTTTCTGCTAAAGCTTCATTATCATCATTTAGTTTCATAAATTCACATCCATTCTTTAAGTAATATAAATTAATTAAAAGATAATTTCTTCTATTTTTTCCCAGACTGCATCTTTATATATTTTTCTTTCAGAAGAAAAAGGTAGTATTATGCTAAATGAAATTCCTAGTTCTTTTTTTAAGTCATCTATGTAAGAACTCACTTTTGTTTGGGCAATTTTATCTGCTTTGTTTGCGAGAACAATAAACGGTAAATTAGATTTTTTTACATAGTTATACATTAGTTTGTCATTTTCAGTTGGTTTGTGACGAATATCAATTAAAAAGATAATACAACTAATAGAATTTCTTTTTACTAAATAATCTTCAGTAAATTTTCCAACTCTATCTTGTTCTTGTTTTGACATTTTACTATAACCATATCCAGGTAAATCTACAAAGTAAAACTTTTCATCAATATTATAAAAGTTAATCTGTCTTGTTTTTCCAGGTTCGCTACTAGTTCGTGCTAAAGATTTTCTATTAATCATAGTATTTATAAAAGATGATTTTCCTACATTAGATTTTCCTACTAAAACAATTTCAGGAAGTTCATTTGTAGGATATTGTTTTGGACTAACAGCAGAAATTTCAAACTTTGGATTTTTTACTTGCATTTATTTACTCCTTTTTATTATTTCTTTTCCTCCCATATAAGGTTGTAAAGCTTTTGGAATTTTTACGCTTCCATCTTCACAATAGTTATTTTCAAGTAAAGCAATTAACATACGAGGTGGGGCAACAACAGTATTGTTTAAAGTATGAGCAAAATAGTTTCCTTTTTCTCCTTTAATTCTAATTCCTAAACGTCTACTTTGGGCATCAGTTAAATTTGAACAGCTACCAACTTCAAAGTATTTTTTTTGTCTTGGACTCCAGGCTTCAACATCTACACTCTTGGCTTTTAAATCAGCTAAATCTC
Source organism: uncultured Clostridia bacterium (assembly GCA_947628335.1). Next base: position 10,417 of record CANQZT010000042.1, read on the forward strand.
CACTACAACATTCAAGTGTACGAACAGGAATATCAAGTGA
>CANQZT010000043.1 GCA_947628335.1 uncultured Clostridia bacterium
TAGATAAGTCAGAAAATTCTTTGTTTTCTAAGTATCTATTTAAATTTTTTACAGTTATTCCTGTATCTACAGAAATAGAATTTATAGAGTTTGCATAATTATCACTTTCTAAGTAATTCTTTAACTTTGACATTTCAAAACTGTCTTTTGGTGTACAATTATCACATACATCGTTATCCGATAAAAAAAAGCATCCACAACGTTCACATTTTTTAAATTCCATAATATTCCTCCAAAATTCAAAATAAAACATAATCTTTTGTTTCTCGACACACATTCTATCATAAAAAAATAAAAAAATAAAGTAAAAATGAAAATAAATTTATTAAAAATATTTGCGAAAATTATATTTTGTGGTATAGTATAAAAGTATTATAAATATTTAAGGAGAATAAGCATGAAAAAAATGAAAAAAGTATGGAAAAAATTATTAGTAGTAGCAGTTCTATTGATTATAGCATTAATTATATTAGTTTTATCGCCAAATTTCAAAAAGGATCCTAATGAAGGGAAAACTAATTTTATAATAAATAATAATAATGTAACATCAAGGTTAAAACAGGATATATTTATAGATGATAATAACGTTGTTTATGTATCGATGGATGATATACAAAATTTTTTCGATAGCCAGATTTGCTATGATAAAGAGAACAATCAAATAATCACTACATCGGATACAAAAGTGGCAACAATTTCGACATCTGAAAAAAGTATGAAAGTTAATGGAGCAGATGTAAAATTATTAGGCACAGTTGTTAAAAAAGATGGAATAATATATATTCCGATATCTGAACTTGAAAATATATATAATATAGAAATAAATAATATTAATAATAATGTTATTACAGCAGATTCTCTTGATAGAGAACTTATAAAAGCAGATACGAGTAAAAAAGTTAATGTTAAATATAATACAAAATTAATCTCCAAAACTGTAGATAAAGTAGAGGCAGGACAAAAGTTAATTATAATTTCTGAAAATAATAAAGGATGGACAAAAGTTAGAACTGATAATGGAAAAATAGGATATGTAAAAACAGACGTACTTGCTAATAAAACTACAGTAAGAGAAGCAATAGAGCAAGAAAAACAAATAAATGGAAAAGTTAATCTTGTGTGGGATTATTATTCAGAATATGTAAATGCACCTGATAGAAGTGGAACAACAATGCAAGGTGTGAATGTAGTTGCACCGTCATTTTTTTCATTAAAAAATAGTGATAATATAGAAATTAATGATAATGCAAAAAATGGAGGAGAAGAATATATTAATTGGGCTAAAGAAAGAGGATACAAGGTTTGGGCAATGTTTTCAAATAATTCTATGAAAGAAATTACTTCTAAAATACTAAATGATTATTTTAAAAGAGAAGAGTTAATTGAAAAAATTGTTGACTATGCAGTCAAATATAATGTTGATGGAATAAATATAGACTTTGAAAATATGAATATGGAGGATAAGAATGTATTTTCTAGATTTATTATAGAACTTGCTCCTCGTTTAAGAGAATATGGACTTGTAACTTCAGTTGATGTTACAGCACCAGATGGAAGTGAGACATGGTCATTATGTTATGATAGACATTTACTTGCAAATACAGTTGATTATATGATGTTTATGGCATATGATCAATATGGAATTGCAAGTACGACTCCAGGAACTACAGCAGGATACAATTGGGTTGAAAATAATATAAAGAAGTTTTTAGGGCAAGAAGATGTAAGTAAGGACAAAATTATTTTAGGAATGCCACTATATACACGACTTTGGAAAACCGATGTAAATGGAAAATCTACAAGTAGTATAGTAAATATGAATCAGATTGATAATAAAATTCCTAATGACGTTGAAAGAGTGTGGAATGAAGAAACAAAACAATATTATGTGGAATATAGTTCAGAAAATTATAAATATCAAATGTGGTTAGAAGATGAAACATCAATTAGGGAAAAATTAAACTTAATCAATCAATACGAGTTGGCAGGTGGAGCATTTTGGGAAAAAGACAGAGAAACAGATAATATTTGGAAAATTACACAAGAAGTATTGAATTTGCAATAATTTTGTTATAAATTCCTTGCGAAAAGTAAAAATTCGTGGTATAGTACTATAGAGTATAAATTTAGGAGGACAGTAAAATGGGATTATTTAAGACATATAGCGAAAAAGAAGTAAAAAGAGTTATGCCAATTGTAAAAAAGATAAATGAGTTAGAAGATGATATATCGAAACTAACAGATGAACAATTAAGGGAAAAAACTAATGAATTCAAAAAAGAGTTAGAAAATGGAAAAACATTAGATGATATATTACCAGAAGCCTTTGCAGTAGTCAGAGAAGCTTCTAAAAGAGTTTTAGGAATGAGGCATTTTGATGTGCAACTTATTGGTGGAATTATTTTACATCAAGGTAGAATTGCAGAAATGAAAACAGGTGAAGGTAAAACTTTAGTTGCAACACTTCCTGTTTATTTAAATGCACTAACAGGAAAAGGAGTTCATGTTATTACTGTAAACGACTATCTTGCAAAACGTGACAGTGAATGGATGGGAAAATTATATAAATTTTTAGGATTAACGGTTGGACTTGCTATTTCAGGGATGGATCCAGATGCGAAGAGAAAAGCATATTCAGCAGATGTTACTTATGGAACTAATAATGAATTCGGTTTTGACTATCTAAGAGATAATATGGTTATTTATAAAGAACAAGCAGTTCAAAGAGAATTGAATTATGCAATCGTAGATGAAATTGATAGTATTTTGATAGATGAGGCACGTACGCCATTAATCATTTCAGGTCATGCTAATGAATCATCTGACCTTTATAAAAAAGCAAATGATTTTGTAAAAAGATTAACACCAAAAGTTATTGTAGAAGAGGATATAAAAGATGAAGAACAATTAGAGGATAATGAAAAATATGATTATATTGTTGATTTAAAGGCAAAATCAGCATCTCTTACAGGAAAAGGAATAAAGAAAGCAGAAGAATTTTTCCATGTTGAAAATTTTAATGATTTAGATAATTCAGATATAGTTCATCATGTAAATCAAGCATTGCGAGCACATGGTGTTATGAAAAAAGATATTGATTACATGGTAAAAGATGGAGAAGTTTTAATTGTTGATGAGTTTACAGGAAGAATAATGTATGGAAGAAGATATAATAATGGATTACACCAAGCAATAGAAGCAAAAGAAAATGTGAAAATCGCTGATGAATCTAAAACACTTGCAACAATTACATTTCAAAACTATTTTAGAATGTACGAAAAATTATCTGGTATGACAGGTACAGCAATGACAGAAGAAGCAGAATTTCGTGAAATTTATAATCTAGATGTTATAGCAATTCCAACTAACAAGCCAGTAATTCGTAAAGATAACAATGACGTTATTTATAAAAATGAAAAGGCAAAATATAGAGCTATTGTAGAAAGTGTAAAAGAAAGTGTAGAAAAAGGACAACCAGTTTTGGTAGGTACTGTTTCTATTGAAAAATCAGAAAAATTAAGTAAAATTTTAAAACAAGAAGGAATTAAACATTCGGTATTAAATGCGAAATACCATGAACAAGAGGCAGAAATTATTGCACAAGCTGGTAAATTTGGCGCAGTTACAATTGCAACAAACATGGCAGGACGTGGAACAGATATTATGCTTGGAGGAAATAGTGAATATTTAGCGCGTCAAGAAATGAGAAAATTAAAATATACAGATGAACAAATTGAGGAAGCAATGGCATATAACGAAACAGAAGATAAAGAGGTATTATCTGCAAGAAGTAAATTTAGAGATCTTGTTAAGAAGTATGAAGACGAAATAAAAGATGAAAAAGAAAAAGTAATTTCAGCTGGTGGCTTAAAAATTATAGGTACAGAAAGACATGAATCTCGAAGAATTGATAATCAATTGCGTGGTCGTAGTGGTCGTCAAGGTGATATAGGTGAATCTAAATTTTATATTGGTTTAGATGATGACTTAATGAAAATATTTGGTGGAGATATGATTACTAATGTTTATGATAAATTAGGTGCAGATGAAAATATGCCAATTGAAATGAAATTAATTTCAAATTCAGTTGAAAGAGCACAAAAGAGAGTTGAAGGGAAGAACTTTAGCATTCGTAAACATGTATTACAATATGATGATGTTATGAACACACAAAGAGAGATAATTTATGGTCAAAGAAAACAAGTACTAGATGGAGAAAATTTAAAGGAAAGCATTATTAATATGATTAATAGTGTAATAGAAGATTTAGTTAATCTTTATTCACAAGAAGAAGAGATTAATAAAGAAGCATTAAGAGAAGAAATTAAGACAACATTTGGACTTGATAACATAGAAGCATTAAGAGACAAAAAATTTGATGAACAAAAATTACAAGATGAGTTAAAACAAAAATCATTAGCAAAATATGAACAAAAAGAAGTAGAAATAGGTGAGCAAGATTTAAGAGAACTTGAAAGAGTTGTTATGTTAAAAGTTGTAGATCAAAAATGGATGGATCATATTGATGCTATGGATGAATTAAAAGATGGAATAGGACTTCGTGCATATGGTCAAAAGGATCCTGTTGTACAATATAGAATAGAAGGAACAGAAATGTTTGATGAGATGATTTATTCAATTAAACAAGATGTGGTAAAAATTCTATTAAATATAAGTAAACAAAAAGAAATAAGAAGAACTGAAACAGCGAGAATAACAAATGCATCATTAGATAATATAAATGATGTTGATGGACAACAAAGAAAACCTATTACAGTTGTAAAAGAAGGTCCAGATATTGGAAGAAATGATCCATGTCCTTGTGGAAGTGGGAAGAAATACAAAAACTGTTGTGGAAAGAATCAGTAAAGGCATAAAATAGTGGATTGACAATATAATGAAAACATGTTAAAATGAAAAAACATTTAAGAGTATATCTAGGAAATAAAATTCTGAGCGATATAGGATAACCTAAGAATAAAGGTTATTTACACGGTGTATAGACTAAAGAAAGTCTTGCAAAGGAGTCTTAAAGATTTCTTTACAAGGCTTTTTTAGTATAATAAGATATAAAAGGAGGGGAAAAACAATGCCAAAATTTATACAAATAATAGGACCACAAGCAGTTGGAAAAATGACTGTAGGTCAAGAACTTGCTAAAATAACAGGTTATAAATTATTATATAATCATATGACAATAGAAATGGTAAGATTAATATTTGATTATGATAAAGAAGTTTTTTTGGAAATGAATAGTATAATAAGATATGAAATTTTTAAAGAATTTGCAAAAAGTAATGAAAAAGGAATTATTTTTACATGTTGTTTTGACTTTGGAAATAATTTTAAAGAAGATAAAGCAGAAAATGATAAATTTACGAAGTTATTTAAAGAAAACTATACAGTTGAATTAGAAACAACATTAGAAGAAAGATTACGAAGAAATAAAACGGAAAATAGACTAGAATATAAAGCATCAAAAAGAGATTTAGAGTGGAGTGAAAAAGATATATATAGATCTCTCAAAGAGCACAGATTAAATTCAAAACAAGGCGAAGGTGAAAAAATATTTAGTAATTTTTATAAAATTGATAATACCAATATATCGGCAGAAATAGTTGCTAAAATGATAAAAGAAAAATTTAATTTATAAGAAAATGGAAAAATGTAAAATTTTATAAATATGCAGATAAATCGAGAAAAGTATGATATAATCAGTTAAAAATATATGGAGGTTTATTATGAGAATTGGAGTAGATTTAGATGGAGTTGTATTTGATTCGGAAAAAGAGTTTAGAGTATATTCTGAATTATATGATATATTGGAATTGAAGAAAGATAGTAAAATAGATAATAAAAAATTAAGATTTCAAGATAGATTTAACTGGAAACAAGAAGAATTACAAGGTTTTTTAAATAAATATCATAAGCAAATTATAGTAGAATCGAATTTCATGCCAGGAGTAAAAAGCGTATTGCAATTGATGAAACAAGATGGACATAGTCTAATATTAATTACAGCAAGAGGTAGCATAAATAAAGATATGATAAAAATAACAGAAGAAAGATTGAAAAATGCAGGAATGGATATTTTTGATAAATATTATTGGGCAACAGAAAATAAGGATGAAATATGTGTAAAAGAAAATATTGATATTATGATAGATGATTTTAGTGAAAAATGTGAAAGTATTGCTACTAAAGAGATAAAAACAATATATCTAAAAGATGCACCATCATATGATTTAAAAGAAAATGAATATATTAAAGTACTATATAATTGGGGAGAAATATATAGATATATAAGGGAGTTAGAAAATAAATGAAAAATTTCTAAAATATTATGTAAAAAAAGTGTTCATTTGGGCGAAGAGAGAAAGGAATGAAATTTTTAATGATAAAAAAGTTGGCTAAATGTATAGGGGAGTATAAAAAAGAAACTATATTAACACCAATATTTGTGGGAATTGAATGTTCTTTTGATGTTATAATCCCATTTTTAATGTCGTTTTTAATTGATAATGGAATTAATAAAGGAGATAGTAAAATAATTATTGGTATAGGAATTTTGTTGATTATTTGTTCATTCATAGCAATTTATACAGGAACTAAATCAGGAGATTATTCTGCAAAGGCAACGGCAGGTTTTGCCAAAAATTTAAGAAAGAAGATTTATTATAATGTGCAAGATTTTTCATTTTCGAATATTGATAAATTTTCTACATCTAGTATTATAACTAGACACACTACAGATATTAATAATGTACAAATGGCATTTCAGATGATTATTAGAATGGCAGTAAGAGCACCACTTTTAATAATTTTTTCTTTGATAATGACATTTGTTATAAATGCAAAACTTGCAGTTATATTTCTAATTGCAATTCCTTTATTAGGATTTGGATTATATTATATAGCAACATCTGCACATCCTATATTTGAAAAAGCTATTTTAATGTATGATAAACTTAACAACACTGTTCAAGAAAACGTAAGAGGAATTAGAGTTGTAAAATCTTTTGTAACAGAAGATAAAGAAATAGAAAAATTTAATAAAGATTCAGAATTAATATATAAAGAATTCTCAAAAGCTGAAAAAATTGTTGCATTAAACAATCCTTTGATGCAATTTACTGTAGCAACAATTATTATACTTATATCATGGTTTGGAGGAAAAGAAATTATAGCTAATAATTTAACAACAGGTGAATTTACAAGTATAATATCATATGCTATGCAAGTGTTGATGTCTTTAATGGTGCTTTCTATGGTACTAGTTACTATAATGATTTCGAGAGCATCTGGAGAAAGAATAGTAGAACTTATGGATGAGAAAAGCAATTTAACGAATAAAGAAGATGCTATAAAAGAAGTAAAGGATGGTTCAATAGTTTTTGAAAATGTTAATTTTAGCTATGTTAATGATGAAAAGAAGCTATGTTTAAAGAATATAAATTTTGATATAAAATCTGGAGAAACTATAGGGATTATTGGAGGTACAGGTTCATCAAAATCTACACTTGTTCAACTAATACCACGACTTTATGATGTAACAAGTGGAAGTATAAAGATTGCAGGAATAGATGTTAGAGATTATGATATTGAATCTTTAAGGAATCAAGTTGCGATGGTGTTGCAAAAAAATGAATTGTTTTCTGGTACAATAAAAGAAAATTTACGTTGGGGAAAAGAAAATGCTACAGATGAAGAAATTGAAAATGTATGTAAATTAGCACAAGCAGACGAATTTATAAAAAATTTCCCAGATGGTTATGATACCTACATAGAACAAGGTGGAACAAATGTATCAGGAGGTCAAAAGCAAAGATTATGTATTGCAAGAGCTTTATTAAAAAAGCCTAAAATACTAATACTAGATGATTCTACTAGTGCAGTAGATACTAAGACAGATAGTTTAATTAGAAAGGCATTTAAAGAAAATATTCCAAATACAACTAAAATAATTATAGCTCAAAGGATTTCTTCGGTAGAAGAAGCGGATAAGATAATAGTTTTAGATAATGGAATGGTAGATAGTATAGGTACACATGAAGAATTACTTACTTCCTGTGAAATATATAAAGATGTATATAATTCACAAGTAAAAGGAGGTAACAAATGATGAAAGGTAATATTAAGGGGAGAATAGATTTAAGAATTTTATCACGAGTTTTTAAGTACATTACAAAAAACTATAAATTCAGATTATTTTTGGTAATACTTTGTCTTTTACTTACTACTGCGTCATCTGTAGCTGCAAACCTTTATTTACAAACGCTAATAGATGATTATATAATGCCACTTGTTGGTGCAACGAATGCAATATATACATCACTTATAGAAGCAATAGAAATGATGATAGTTATTTATGGCGTAGGTGTAATTTCAAGTTTTTTTTCAACTAGACTAATGGTAAAAGTGTCTGAGGGGACAATGAAGAAAATCAGAGATGAGATGTTTATGAAAATGCAAAGATTACCTATAAGATATTTTGATACACATTCTCATGGAGATATAATGAGTAGATATACAAATGATATAGATACATTGAGTCAAATGATTTCGCAAAGTATACCAGAAATGTTTTCTGTAATTACGACGATAATTGTTATATTTATTGCAATGATAGTAACAAATATATATTTAACAATAGTTGTTATATTATTTTTTGCGTTAATATTATTTGTAACTAAATTTATGACATCAAGAAGTGGTAGTTATTTTGAAAAACAACAAGAAGCTGTGGGAAAATTAAATGGATATATAGAAGAAATGATAAATGGTCAAAAAGTAGTAAAAGTATTTTGTTATGAGGATAGAGCAAAGAAAAGATTTGATGAATTAAATGAAGAATTATCTAGAAACGTATATAATGCAAATAAATTTGTAAATTGTATAGGACCTGTAAATGGAAATTTAGGAAATACTTTATATGCAGTTTTGGCAATTGTGGGAGGATTACTTGCTGTTAATGGTATAGGTAATGTTACTGTTGGAATGATAGTTGCATTTTTGCAATTAAGTAAAACTTTTATCGGCCCAATAAATAAAATTTCTAGACAATTAAATTCTATAGTTATGGCTGTTGCAGGAGCAAAAAGGATTTTTGAATTTATGGATGAAGAGCCAGAGCAAGATAATGGTAAAGTTACATTAGTAAATGTTGAAGAACAAGATGGAAAAATTATAGAAGTGGAGAAAAGAACAGGAAAATGGGCTTGGAAATATCCACACTCAGATGGAAGAATAGAGTATATAAAACTAGCTGGTCATATAGAATTTTACGATGTTGATTTTGGATATGAAGAAGATGAAATTGTATTACACAATATTAGTTTATATGCAAAGCCAGGTCAAAAGATTGCATTTGTTGGTGCAACAGGGGCTGGAAAAACAACAATTACAAATTTAATAAATCGTTTTTATGATATTGAGGATGGAAAAATTAGATACGATGGAATAAATATTAATAAAATAAAGAAAAACGATTTAAGATCTTCTTTAGGAATGGTTTTACAAGATACAAATCTTTTTACGGGAACAATAAAAGACAATATAAAATATGGAAGAGAGGAGAGTACAGATGAAGAGGTAATAAATGCAGCAAAACTTGCTAATGCACATAGTTTTATATCAAGACTACCCAATGGGTATGAGACTGAATTGTCGTCAGATGGAGCAAGCCTTTCTCAAGGTCAAAGACAATTATTAGCAATAGCGAGATGTGCTCTTTGTGATCCTCCTGTAATGATACTTGATGAAGCAACATCAAGTATAGATACGCGAACAGAAAAGATTGTGCAGGATGGAATGGATAAATTAATGGAAGGAAGAACAGTATTTGTAATTGCACATAGATTGTCAACTGTTAGAAATGCAAAAGCAATTATAGTACTTGATCATGGAAAAATAATAGAAAGAGGTACTCATGATGATTTGATTGCAATAAAAGGTCAATATTATAAACTATATACAGGAGCATTTGAGCTAGAATAAAATTTGCAATGTTATAATCTTTAAATAATAGGGAAGTAGAACTTTCCTATTATTTAAAAAATTAAGAAGTCAGATATTGACGGACTCTTTATAATATGATAATATAAAGCTATAATTTAATTTTAACTAAATAAGCCGGTGTGCTGGAATTGGTAGACGGGGCAGACTCAAAATCTAAATGGATTTTTTAATTAGTAAATCATAGATGTATTGAAAATAATAGTGTTTAGATATTTGCTAGAATGTAAAATTACTTAAACATCTAACAAATATCTAACATAATTGTAAAATTGCCCAAATTTGTAAAACATGTCGATGTGGCGGAA
>CANQZT010000044.1 GCA_947628335.1 uncultured Clostridia bacterium
GGAACCTTAATTAAGCGGATTACAGTACATTATTCTACCATAATATTCTAATTTTGTCAAACATATAGCCAAAAAAAAATGAAACAATCATAATTTTACGATTGTTTCTTTACTCCTAATTTTCTCTTTGTTCTTGCTCCTGTTCTTTTTGCTTTTTCTCTTCTCTTGTTTTTTCAGCCATTTCCATAGCCTTTTTAGTTGATACATTAGCCTTTGATACAATTCCTTTTGTTCTGTCATCTAATGGAATATAAACTTCATTTACACTTTTTTCTAATTTACTAATTGCTTCTTTATCAGTTGCATCTTCTATTTCTTTTAAACCTTCTACATCTTCTTTTACTTCGTCTATTTCAGTTAACGGTTCTAATGCTAATTTTATATATTCAATTATTTTTCTCATTCCTGTCGCTTCTTTCACATGATTTCCTTGTCTCATTTTTTCCTCCTAAATTTTATTAAACAAATATATATTTTTAGTTTAACATAAAAAAGCGAAAAAATCAAGTTTTTTCGCTTTTTTGTATAAAATTTACTAATTCATATAATCTCTTAATTTTTTACTTCTACTTGGATGTCTTAATTTTCTTAAAGCTTTTGCTTCAATTTGTCTTATCCTCTCTCTTGTAACTTCAAATTCTCTTCCTACTTCTTCTAGTGTCCTTGCCTTCCCATCTTCTAGCCCAAATCTTAATTTCAAAACTTTGGCTTCTCTTGGAGTTAATGTGTTCATAACCTCTTCTAATTGCTCTTTTAAAAGTGTATATGCTGCTGAATCATGTGGAGCAGGTGAATCATCATCTTGAATAAAATCTCCTAAATGACTATCATCTTCTTCTCCTATAGGAGTTTCGAGTGAAACTGGATCTTGTGCAATTTTTTGTATTTCAATTACTTTATCTAATGGCATTTCTAATTCTTCTGCTAATTCTTCAGGCGTTGGCTCTCTTCCTAGTTTTTGTAATAAATGTCTTGATGTACGAATTAATTTATTAATAGTTTCTACCATATGAACAGGAATTCTTATTGTTCTTGCTTGATCTGCTATTGCCCTTGTAATAGCTTGACGAATCCACCATGTTGCATACGTACTAAACTTAAATCCCTTTTTATAATCAAATTTATCTACAGCTTTAATTAATCCCATATTTCCTTCTTGAATTAAATCAAGAAATAGCATACCTCTACCTACATATTTTTTTGCAATGCTTACAACAAGTCTTAAATTTGATTCAGCAAGTTTTTGTTTTGCCTCTTCATCTCCATCTAATACTTTTTTTGCTATTTCTAATTCTTCTTCATAACTAAGAAGTGGTATCCTACCTATTTCCCTTAAGTACATTCTAACTGGATCATCTGTACTTACCCCTTCAAGATTACTTATATTTAAATCTTCTACCTTTACATCTTCTACTTCTTCTAAATCCTCTATATCTGGTTCTTCATCATCTAAATCTTCTTTTATATTTACATTCAAATCTTCAAAAGTATCAAATACTTTTTCTATTTCATCTGGATCTGCACTATCTAATTCTGATGCAATTTCCCCATAAGTAATTTTTCCCTGTCTTTTCGCTTTTTCAATAATATTCTTTACTTTATCATTTTCTATATTTTCATTATTTATTTTCTTCTTTTCATCAGCCAATTTTTTTACCCCCTACTTCATTTTTGCAATTTGTATAATTACTTTGCTTAATTCTTCCTCCAATTCCATACTTTCTTCTTTAGATACATCCTCTCTTTTTAGTTTTTCCACAATTTCATTTTTCTTATTTATTAACTTTTCTTTTTCATATAAACCAATTAAATCGTCAATAGCTTTATTATTATCTGCAATTTCAAAATCATCTGCCATAATACTCGTTATATGATCGATTAATGGTTGTTCTTCTAATAAATCAAGTATGTTATTACTATCTCCTTTTTCGAAGTGTTCATACAATTTATTTGCAATTTTTCTATTTTCCTCTAATTTAAAATCTTCGGGTCTTATTTTTTTACTAATTTGTGGATATGCATTAATTTCTGTATTTATTAATAATGAAATAATCATATTTTCCCTTTTTATTAATGCCTCATTTTCCTCATATGCTTTTTTTACATCTTGTTTTACTTTTACTTGAACTGGATTTTGCAATATTTTTATCCCTTGACTATCAGCATATTTCAATTTATTCGATTCACCATAAATTGCTTCTTTAGAAATTTTATATTCCTTAGAAATTTTATCTATATATATTTCTCGTTCTATGCTATTATCCACTTTAGATAAAATTTTTGCAATTTCGTTCAAAAATTTAATTTTATCACTTGCAGTATCAATCTTTAATGTTTTTTTCAATATCTTAACTTTAAATTCAACTAAAGATATAGCATTTTCTACGCACTTTTCAAATCTTCCACTTCCATATTTTATAATATATTCATCTGGATCTTTTGCATCTGCATCTAACTGCAATATTCTTATATCACAACCTAAATTTTGCAATATTTCCATACCACGTACGATTGCTGCTTGGCCTGCACCGGTCAGCATCATAGCCAATAATTACCTGACCTGCATATTTTCTTAAAAGTCTCCCTTGTGCTTCAGTAAGTGCTGTTCCTAAAGATGCTACTACATTTGTAATCCCTCTTTGATATAAAGAGATTGCATCCATATAACCTTCTACAATAATAATCTTATCTTTCCCACTTTTTTTAGCAATATTTAAACCAAAAAGTTGTCTCCCTTTACTATATACTATATTTTCTGGTGAATTTATATATTTAGGCTTACTATCATCTAAAACTCTTCCTCCAAATGCAATTACTCTATCTTGTATATCCTTAATAGGAAACATTAATCTTGCTTTAAATTTATCATAAAATTGTCCTTTTTGAGATTTTCCTACTAAGCTAGATGCCAATATCTCTTCATCTGAAAAACCTTGTTTTTTTAAAGCTTGGTACAATTCGTCATAATTAGTTGAAAAACCAATTTGGAATGCTTGCAATGTATTATTATCCAATTTTCGTTTTTTTACATATTCTTGTGCTTGTTTAGCATTAGGTTTATATAAGTTTTCATGAAAATATAGTGCTGTAAATTTATTTATTTGGTAAACTTTTTCTTTCAGTCTTATTCTTTCTGCTTCTTGACCATTTTCTATTGTTGGCAATGTAATTCCTGCTCTTTCTGCTAATACTTCTATTGTTTGCTTAAAGTCTAAATTGTCTATTTTACTAACAAAATGAATTACATTTCCACCTACGCCGCATCCAAAACAATGGAATATTTGCTTGTCTGGTGACACAGAAAATGAAGGAGATTTTTCTTTATGAAATGGACATAATCCAAAGAAATTTCTCCCACTTCTTTTTAGAACTACATATTGTGATATAACGTCTACTATATCATTACTGTTCCTAATTTCATCAATTAGTTCATCACTATATCGTATCATTTTTCATTCCCTTCTTGAACACTATTATACTATTCGACAGAAATTTTCCAAATCCCCCTTACTTCACATAAAATAAAAAAATATTTTTGCTATCTGTCAAAATTTGTCTAAAAATAAATAATTGATAATCATCAAAAAAGAGAATATATTATATATATTCCCTCTTAATTTGCACTCGAATCATCAAATGGTATAAATTTATTTACCACATTTTGTACTGGCTCGATTGTATCTAATTCAAATTCTTTAAACGATGCATTTATTTTATTATCTACTAATCCTTCTATCTCATCTTGTGAAGAATTTTCAACCAAAACTAATTCGCTTACTAAAATTTGTTTTGCATTTGATAACATTTTCTTCTCACCTGTTGATAATCCTTTTTCCTTTTGTTTAAATGCTAAATTTCTAACAACATCAGCTATTTCATATATGTCACCTGTTTTCATTTTCTCTATATTATCACGATATCTTTTATTCCAATTTGTAGACATTTCAGTTTTATCTTCTTCTAAAATAGTAAATACTTTTTCTGCAGATGCTTTATCTATTATTCCTCTTACCCCTATTTCTTCTGCTTTATTTGTTGGTACCATTACTTTTACTTCTCCTGGCATTTTTAATATATAATATGACTGCTTCTCTCCTAAAATATCTTTTTCTTCTATTGCATCTATTATTCCGGCTCCATGCATTGGGTATACAACATAATCTCCTACATTAAACATAAGTCTATTCTCCTTCCTGAAATACATAACTATTATCAATAAAAAAACGCGATTTTGTCCTCACCTAAACTGCATGATTTTATCGCCTTTTTTTCTTTATCAACTATATTTATTATACTACAAAAATTACCAAAAGTCAAAAGATTTTTGGTAATTTTTTCTTACAAAATTGTGTATTTTTTATGCATTATTGAATTTGTTGACTTTGAAGATTTTTTTTTACAAAAAGTCATCTACTTACTTGTAGAACCAAATCCTCCTACCCTTTCACCTTGTGCATTATCATCATCTGAAACCAAATATTTTTGAAAGATTCCTTGACCTATTGCTTCCCCTTTTTTTATTACAACATCTTCATCTTTTATATTATAAAAAGCAAACATTATATGACCATCATTATCTGAATTTCCATAGTAATCTTTATCTATTACCCCAACACTATTTGCTAATATAAGACCTTTTTTCTTTGGATTAGAACTTCTATTATATAACAATAGCATTTCATCATCTTGCATATAAGCTTTTAATCCTGTTTTTACTAATGTTGGATTCATTCCCTTTTTAAAACTTGGTATGACAACATCTTCTACTGCTTCAATATCATATCCTGCTGAGTATTTTGTCTTTCTAATTGGTAAATTAATTCCTTTATCTTCGTATCCTTTTACTATCTCAAACCCACGTATTTTTTCCATTTTCTTTCTCCTTATATTATTTTATTCTTCTATTAATACAGCTCTAAATCCTATATTGTAACTACAGTTAGTATCTGCACAACTAAATGCAAAAATACCAGAATTAGAATTTTCATGCCAATCTCCACCACGAATGCTATATATATTTGTAGTATCAAAGAATTTAAATGTATTATCATTCCATGCATTAATAGTTGTACCAGTTTTTGATGACGTTTCCCATATTGCCTCGCCTTTTCTATTTAATTGTTCTTCACCTTCATAAAGAAGTGCTATGTTTTCTGTTTGTATATACTTACTTTTATATTCATTACTTTCTTCCCCTGTTTCTTCTACTTGTTCATTATATGTGTATCCTGCTGTCCATTCCCATAAACCACCATTTAAATCATATACTCCATATATATTTCCTGTTGTACTTGCCGTTTTTCCTTGTTCAGTTGTCCAATTATTAGCTACAGCTCCACTTTTTACATCAGATAATGTGACTGTCTGAACATTATCTGAATCGCTCTCCTTTGCACAACCAGTTACAGCATATAACACATTATCCCCACCATTTAAAGAAACATTATTGTGTGTTGGCTCTATTTTATTGTTACCGTACTTACTATAAGCAAGGTAAACTACTGCTCCCCATTCACTATTTTTTGTTAGATGACTATCTACATTTTTTAATCCATATACATCTGAATCTTTTAAACTCATGCATAAATCAAATGCATCTTCTATTCCTATATTGTTCATACTTGCATGATTTGCTTGGAATGTTGGATATTTTATTTTAGTTACATCTTTTGTTACTATTCCATAATAGTTTTTATTTAATGTTTTTGTAGCTGATGTTACTGCTGACCCCGATGAATCGGTTTCGTAGTGATATAACTCTGTAGAATATGCCACATCAGAATCTGTAGCTGAACTCGAATTGTTTTCCGTTCCAGCATATCCTGCTTCAAATTTTGCTATCCAAAATCCTTCTATTTCTCCATGCCATTCTCCATTTTCATAATTATTTGTTGTTCCATTTTGAAAAGCTGGATGAACTGTGTATGCTCCTTTTATCCCATCTTTGTTTATATAATCACTAGATGTAACATCATTTCCATCAAAATCCAAATTAGTTGTACCCTTTAAAAATACAACATCAATTGTACCATTATTCGTTCCCTCTTCCGTTATTTTATATGCAAATCTTGGTATCCAGACCCACATACTTCCATCTTTAGTTTTCGCATTAGCCCATTTACTTTTTTGCTCTTGCCCTTCTATTGATGTATCTAAATATTCATACCACTCTGGATCATAACTTTGTGTTTCTTCAAATTGTTTATCTGTTTCTGAAGTATTAACTTGTGATACAGTCATTACTTGTGTTTGTTTTACTTTTACTGCTGTCATGCCGTCTATTAATTTAGGATGATTACAAGCAATTGTCTCTACTTCTAATTTTGTATTATTCTCTGGAATTGTATAATATGTTTTTCCATCTACATTTATTCCTTTTAAATAATATATGGTATGACTTTGTTCGTTAATTATATATAAATCTCTTTCTCCTGTTTTTGGATTATCTTTATATTTTTCATAAGCTTTCCCATAATTTAAAGTTAAATTATCTAACTCTTCTAATTTAATTACATAGTAAACTCCATTATCATTGACATTAATTTCAGAAATACTTGATGGAACATTTTCATATTTTGAATCTAATACTGGTATTTTTCCATATCTTGCATAATATAAATCTACTCTATCTTTCAATATAGTAATGTCATTATACATATCATTTAATACACTAGTTCTTAGACTTGTTCCTCCATTATATATTAACATACTTGCAATAACTAACATTATAACAATCGCTATTACTAATGTAATAAGCGTAATTCCTTTTTCTTCTTTAATATTTATCATTCGCATTTCCTCCATTTTCATATGTATATAATACTATTAATTTAATTTTATTTCAACTGTTTTCTATTATTTTATATATTCGTTTTTTCATATAATACTTTTTATTCTCTATTATTATCAATCCCCACAAGTACATAATAACAAGTAATATAGCAATATTCTTGTAATAATAAATTCCTATACTTGCAATTATTGTAAGCATAATAATTGTAATATTCGATATCAAATTAATATCTTCCATCGATTTTTTATTGCCTTTTATCATATGTAAAAATTCCCTCAAAAATCTTCCTCCATCTAATGGATAAATCGGTATTAAATTAAAAATTGCAATTAATACATTAGAATAAACAATATACTTGTATGAATTAAACTCTATATTATCTTTCATAATTATTGTAGCGATAATTATGAGGATATTCATTAATGGCCCAGCAAGTGCTATTATCATTTTCTTTATAGCAAATTGTTTTCTTTTTTTATTATAATCATCACATATCACATTAAATTCTAAACATAAACCCAGTGGCATAATTTTTAATGCTTTAGGTTTCAAACCTAGTAACAATCCACAAATTAAATGACCCATTTCATGTAAAAACGCAAAGAACATAATTATTGTGTATATTTCTATTTGTCTTGTAAAATACAATATTATAGCAAAGAAAAATATTTTTAAATTTATACTTATCGTCACCTTTATTCACCTCTTTTTAGGTATATATTAAAAATCAAGTATTTCTCGTGGATTTATATATGTATTCCCCCTTATTATCTCAAAATGTAAATGTGGACCTGTTGCATTTCCTGTTTCTCCAACTTCAGCAATTTCTTGTCCTTTAGTTATATATTCTCCTTCTTTTACATATAACTTACTGCAATGAGCATATAATGTACTTACATCTCCATTTGTAATCTTTATATGTTGCCCATATTCACCTACAGTTGAAGATACTACCACCGTTCCATCCATTGCTGAGCAAATAACAGTTCCAGTATTTGCTGCAATATCAATTCCACTATGATGTTTACTAACAATTGGATTCGTACTTTCTCTATCTCCAAATTCAGATGTAACAATTCCCTCTATTGGTTTTATTAATGAAAAATTTCTTTTAACATATTCTGCATTTGTTTGAGGGACATCCTCAGGCTGTATATTTTCTGTTTCTGTATTAGAATTTTCAGTAGATTCATCATTTGCAATCTCTTCATTATTTATTATAATATTTTCAATTTCTGCACCTCCTACTGCATCTTCTTGTATTACATTTTGTTCTTCTATAACATTGTTTTCATTTATACTACTATCTTCTATATTATTATTTATATCGTTGTTAATTATGTTAGTAGATATCCCTTCATTAAAACTACTAAATACCTCTTCTATTTTTTTACACATACCCGATATATCTATATCATACGATAATATTTCTTTTGCTTTATTTATTACATCTTCTGAAAACACATAATTACTATTTTGAATTAAATAAAATATAAAGTAAATTACTAAACATATAGCAATTTGTAACACCATTTTTCTAAAAAGACTATAATTTTTTTCTTCTGATACATTAACCGTTGCTACATTTTGCCTTGTATATCCACTTCTTCGTCTTGCATAAATCTCTTCTGCTCTCTTAATTTTTTCTTCAGGTCTTAAAGTTCTTTCCAATAAAAAAACACCTCTTCTAACGTAATATATATTTTGTAATATATATGTTAGAAAAAAGTGTTTTATGCTCTCAAAATTTTTCTTTTAAATAAAATTAACTATAATTCCCAAAACTGCAACTATTCCAAAAAATGCTGTTAATTTTTTTACCCTTGCATACTTTTTTCTTAATTTTATATTATTAATTTCTAATTGTTTTGGTTTTTCTATACTAGAAATATAATTTGCAACTACTGATTCTGCTTCTTTTACAATATAATCTTTTGTATTTACTTTTCCCTTAGCTACTACTTTCACATTTTCCTTTGTATGTTTTATATTTTTTGCACTAACATTTGCTTTTAATATAACAATTGCTTCTTCTATCATATTAGATGGTAAATCCTTTAATACAATGATATTTTTCATATTACTTTCTTCCATATGTACCTCCCTAAAAATTGGTTATGTATAAATTTTTTCCACTTTTTTTAGGAATATACATTTTTTATTATCTATATTTTATAACATCATAAATACCATCTGCTGTAATATTAGCAAGTTTCATAACAATATTTAATGATGTGTTTTGTAACTTTGAGAAATTATGTCTCGGAATTCTATAATCTCTTGCTACAACCCCTTTTATACTGATATTTCCTACCTCTAACAATTTAGAATTAGTACTCTTCCCAAATCTCATCTTAGAATTTGTAACTATAATTTTTCCAATATTATCTTGTGTCGACAATGCCGCATCTATCGCAATAATACATGGATTTTTATATATGTTATAAATCTCATAAACTTCTTTATCTAAATTTCTAGCAGATACAGGGCTTTCCAAAGTTCCTATTACCTTTATGTTATTATAACTATTCTTTAATAATTTATCTAACCTATATCCTACTAATGGACCAAATGTATCACCAATTATTTTATCTGATCCTACACATAAAAATATATAATCTGAAAATGGAATATCGCTTTTCAAATTATATATTTTTGTACTAAAATCGTTTACAAATCGATTATATACTTCATCATTTCCAAGCATTTTATCACCTCTTGTTTTTATCACTATATGCAAATTTTATTATATTTATTCTTTATTTGCTCTTGCTATAATGATATTAACATTATCGTCCCTTGCATATCTTTTAATAATATCTGTTGAAAAACTAGCAACTTCATTAGATAAAACAATCGTATGATAATTTTTAACAAGCTCCTCTAATTTATTATCGGTTTGTTCTAAATCTTCTAATTCATATACATCAAATCCCAGATTTTTTTGAAATTTAAAACTTTTTTCATCTTGGCTTGACTTCAGCCATGAAATTTTCATATTCATCACCTTTATTATATTGGCTTTATAATAAATAAAATATACATATTTTTCTAAACAATAAAAGGACCTATAAGTTTCTATATTACTTAACAGTCCTTTAATTTTACATATTTATAACTAATTTATCAAATTTTGAATGAATATATTTCTCTAATTTTCCGCATAAATTCATTAGGTTCAATTTCCTTTTTAGCAACCATATCTAATCCCTTTTCCCAACTTGCCGTTAACTTTGGATTTAGCATATCTGGCATAGAAGATTTAACTACATCATAAATAATTTCTCCAAAATTTGTTGGCGTAATTATCTGTGTCTTAGAATTAATTTCTATATATTTAATTTTTTCTAATTTTTTAATAATTTCTGCCCTTGTTGCACTTGTTCCAATTCCTGCTCCTTTTATTTGCTCTCTTAATTCTTCATCTTCTATTAATTTTCCTGCATTTTCCATAGC
>CANQZT010000045.1 GCA_947628335.1 uncultured Clostridia bacterium
TCACTACAAAATATTTTGATAGGTCAATACAGTCAACTATTTCACAAAAACTATATACTGGATCAGAAATTTCAATATTTTTTTCAATTTCTATTGGTAATTTTAATTGCTTTGGTGTATAATTTTTATTGGTATATTTGTTATTTTTCATATTTAAATTATACCATAAAAGCTACTAATCTTGGTATTAGTAGCTTTTTTTATACCAAAAATGAGTGAAAAATTTTCACTCATTTTTGGATGGGACTTTTTTTACAGCCCCTATTTTTTAATCTAATAATTTTAAATTTACTTCCTCTACTTTGTACTTATTTGTTTGTTCATCTAATTTAAATTCAACTAATGTGCTTGCTAATGTTTCATTATTTTGCCTTAAATCTGTTGTAAAATATAATTTTATTTGTGGAATTTCTAATCTATTTGTTACAATTGTTTTAAATGATTCTACCATATTTTTTTCATCTTCACATACAAATATTAATTGTGGCATCGCATTAAATCCTGAATCTCCTGCAATAAAATTTGCGTAAAAATCTTGATATAACCTCATTTTATCAATTAATTTCTTTTCCCATTCTTCTTCTCTTCTTATTACTTCAAATAAGAATATAATTGATTTACCATTTTTAGTTAATTTAACACTTCCTCCTGTAGCTTTAAAAGTTTTTGCTAATGTTTTGGCATTGATAGTAGTTTTTACTGTATACTCATCAAATGCTTTTACTTTTCTTAAATATGCAAGTAATGTTTGATTTCCTGCTAAACGTTTTTTTATCATAGCCACTGGTTTTGTATTATCTGTTGGTTGCCATTTACATTCAACTCCTCTAGAGTTTAATAAATATTTTCCCATTTTTTCTAAACAGTAAATACGATAAATTCCCTTACCTTCTTCAGAACTAAAATAATATCTCGTCAATATTTTTGATTTTACTAATTGCTCTAATTTGTTATTTAATTTATCTTGTGATTTGTATTCAATTCCTTTCCACGATAATATTTGACATAGTTGTCTCGAAGTAATAAATTCAAATTCATTTACTATTTCTAATATTTTGAAATGTAAATCATTTATATGACCTATATTAATTTTGTGAACAATTTGATTCATAGATACATATCCATCTTTTCCATCAAATACTTTTATTTCACCTTCTCTAATTGCAAATGGTGAACTTTTTGCTTCAATTTGGTTATCTTCAACCATCTTAAATTCCTCCTCTTAAATAAAAACTAATTTTACTTTTTTCTTTTCAGGAATAATTCTTCTAATATTTACTTTGACATTTTGTCCGTATACTATATTTTCCTTATAGTCTGCAAGTCCCACTAAATTAGGTTTTAGTTCAACAAAAATTCCATTTTTTGACTTTTCCATTTCTCTTGCAATTCCATCTACGATGTCTCCTTCAGAAAAATATTTAATGTTATCTTCCCAACTACCTAAAAGTTCTTTATATGATAATAAAATTCTATTACTTGCTCTATCAATGTATTTTATCATAATTTTTATTTTTTGTCCAATTTTAAATCTTTCCTCTGGTGTTTTTACTCTAGCCACTGATATATCCTCTATATGTAAAAGACCTACAATTCCTCCACCTATTTCTACAAATACTCCATATGGACGTATATTTTTTACAATACCTTTTACTATCATTCCTTCTTGTAAATCTTTTTTTACCCAATTTAATGCATCTTCTACTACTGCTTTTCTTGATAAAATTACATAATCCTCTTTTTTTATTTCTTTAACTTTAAACTGAACAATTTTATTAATTTTACTAAGACAAATTTTAGGCTTGGGAAATCCTATTTCATTTACATTAACTGCCTCTATCTCTTCTCTTGGTATTATTCCAGTTATATCATTTCCTAAATCGATATATAGATTATATTTTTCATCACATTTTGAAACAATACCGTTCATAATTTCTCCATTTTTTAGAGCCGTACTTAATTCAATATTTGTAATTTGTTTACATTCTTCATTCCAACCTTCTGGAATAAACCTTTGATAATCCATATATTCTTCACCTTTTTCTTTTGTATTTTAAAAATTATTATATAAATAAATTAGTCAATTGTAAATACATTTACAAAACTTGTTATATACAGTGTCTAACATTTTAATTAATAGCTTTTGTTTTTATTAATAAGCTTTGTATCTCTTTTTTATTTAAATATCTCCAATTACCTATTTTTAAGTTTTTTACTTCTATATTTCCGAATTTTACTTCTATGAAGTGCCATTACAGGATATCCAATACTTTCAAACATTTTTCTTACTTCTCTATTTTTTCCTTCATGAATAGTTATCTGCACTCTTGATATATTTTTCTCTTTGTCTATTTTCTTTATTTTTACTATAGCTGGCTTTGTTATATAATCTTCTATGATTATTCCTTTTTCTAGTTCTGCAATTTTTTCTTTTTCTACAATCCCTCTTACTGTTGCTACATATGTCTTTTCAATTTCAAATTTCGGATGTGTTACTTTGTATATAAACTCTCCATCATCTGTTAGAATAAGAGCTCCGAGATGTGTACATATCTAGTCTTCCTACTGGAACTACTCTTTTATTTACTTTTACTAAATCCAACACTGTTTGTCTAGAAAATTGATCTTTTGCTGTTGTTACATACCCTATAGGTTTATTTAATAAAATATATATATAGTCTTTTTCCATAACTTGTACTTTTTTCCCAAAAACCTCTACAATATCCAATTTTGGATTAATTTTTGTTCCTAGCATTGTTACTAATTTTCCATTTACTTTTACATTACCATTTATAATATATTCTTCACATTTTCTCCTTGATGCTACACCACAGTCTGCCATAAATTTTTGTAACCTTATTTCTTCCACTATTTTCTCCTTTTTATATAACATAATTATATTTTTTACATATAATATAATTATACAAGCATTGCTATTACTTTTCTTTATACTTCCTAGGAGTATAAAGTTTATATAGATTTTTAAGAGATATTAAATCGTAATTCAAGAACTTTGTATTTTTTGAACACATCGAATTATATCTCTTATTCTTTGTCTAATTTTTCTAATACATCTAAGAAGTATTTTGGTAATGGTGCTTCTAAATTAACCTCTTTATTAGTTATTGGATGTTTAAATGATAACTTTGATGCATGAAGCATTTGACCTACAACATTGAATGGATTTTTTCCGTTTGAATATACTATATCTCCAACAATTGGATAACCTATTTGTGACATATGCACACGTATTTGATGTGTTCTTCCAGTTTCAATTTTTACCTCTATATATGTATATTGGCTATATCTTTTTAATACTTTAAAATGCGTAATTGCATTTTTTCCTTTTTTTGAAACAGCCATCTTTTTTCTATCTTTAGTACTTCTTGCTATCGGCATATTAATTGTTGCTTCATTTTCATTTATAACACCTCTTACAAGTGCTAAATATGTTTTTTTTATCTCTCTATTTTTTATTTGTTCACTCAAATTTATATGTGCTTTATCATTTTTAGCTATGATAATTAAACCGCGATGTATCTTTATCTAATCTATGTACTATTCCTGGTCTGATTTCTCCACCAATCCCAGACAATGAATCTTTGCAAATTGCCATAACTGCATTTACTAGTGTCCCATCTGGATTTCCATTTGCAGGATGTACAACCATTCCTTTGGGTTTATTTACTACTATTATATCGTTATCTTCATATATAATATCTAATGGTATATCTTGTGCTTTTAAAGAAATCTCTTTGGGTTCTTCCTCTTCTATTTCAATATTATCCCCAACCGAAACCTTATATGATGCTTTTTCTTTTTTCCCATTTACAAGTATTTTTTCTTTTTCTAGCAATCTTTGTATTGTAGTTCTAGATATCTCTTCATACTTTTTTGCAATTGCTTTATCTAATCTTAAATTTACATATTCTGCTTCAACCTGAAATTTTTTCAATTTTCCCTCCCTTTATTTATCAAATTTTCCTTTTGTTTTATCTTTTTTTAATACTAATTTTACTAAATATACAGGCAACACCATTTGCCTTTTTATTCTTTTAGGTTCTTTAAGTAATCTCCAAAACCATTCCATACCTATTTTTTGTATCCATATTGGTGCTCTTTTTATCCTTCCCGCTTCATAATCATATGTTCCACCTTGCCCTGTCGCAACATCTACTTTTAATTCTTGTCTGTGCTTTTTTATCCACTTTTCTTGTTTTGGTGCTCCAAGTGCTACAAATAAAACATTGGGTTTTAACATATTAATTTCTTTAATGACTTCTTTTTCCTCATTTTCATCAAAATATCCATGATGTAATCCCACAATATTCACATTTGGGAATATCTTTTCTAAATTTTCTTTTGCCTTTTTTGCTATTCCTGGCCTTCCTCCAAGTAAATAGATTGAATACCCTTTTTCGTTAGATAACTCTATAATTTTTCTAAAATAACTTTGACCTGGTATTCGTTCTTTAAAAGATTTTTTTTGTAATTTTGCACCTATTGTTACACCAATACTATCTGGAGTAGATAGGCTTGATTCTTTTAAAATATTAAAAAATTCTTCATCCTTTTGTGCCATCATAATAATTTCAACATTTGGTGCAAATATCATTTTGCAAGATTTATTACTTTCCTTAATTAAATCTTCTGTTATTTTTCCTGCCTCATCTGCTGTTACATTATCAATCGGAACTCCTAAGATAGTTATAGTATCTCGCATACCCTTCTCCTTTATTTTTTATTATTTTTCATTTCTTTATATGTATATACTGCAAACATAAATAATAAAACTATCCATCCACATGTTATATATGCGTCAGCAAAGTTAAATTTTGGAAAATTAGATCTCGGGAATATATTAATAAAATCAACAACATATCCTCTAAAAATTCTATCTATAAAATTTCCAAATCCACCTGCTAATATTACAAATAACGTATACATTGTAATCTTGTCCATATAATCTTTTTGTAAATAAATAAATCTTATAATAAGGCCCAATACAACAAGATTTGTAACAATAAACATCCCTATATTTCCTACACCTACTCCAAATGCTCCTCCTCTATTTTGAACTGTATGTAATTCAAGTACATTAGGTATTATTGTTAAATCCACTTTTTTTATTAATATTATAGCTTTAGTTAGTTGATCTAATGTTAGCAATATTATAAAAACGATAATTGCATAAATTAATACTTTATTTTTCTTTTGCTCCACCATTTTTATTATCCCCTTATTATTTATTCATTTTTTAATCTTTCATAAACTACAAATTTTTTGTCTTTATATAATTCTTTATAATTATCATCTTTACTTATAAATAAGTTCATTTTTGAATTATTTGGTATAATAAGATGTGTAATATCATATTTATCAAATATTGTTTTATAATGTACACTTAGCGAAGATACTTTTATGAAATCGCTAAATATATCTTTTTCTTCATCTCCATTAAATTCTGGTGTATACAAGTCAGCTCTTGAATCTATAAATACAGGTATCCCTTCAAATATTAAATAACTTCCATAATTATATTCATTATATAAACGTATCTCATCTAAATTTAAATTTTCTTTTATATACTTTGCTGCAGCAACAGGATAAGTTTTTTCATCTATATAATCATCTTTGGCTTGTGATTTATAAAACATTATACTTACAAGTACAATTAATAATATCGTTATAATTCTTCCAAATCCACTTGCAATTGCTTTCGTAAATTTTGTTGTTCCTTGTGGATCATATTTGTTAAACAAATCACAAATTAATCTTCCCAAAGAATATATTCCTATTAGTGCAAGCATTGATAACTGTCTTCTAGACATAAGTGCAAGTATGATTAATCCACCCAACATAAAAAAGTCTTTTAATCTGATTTTTATATCTGTAAACACTAATATTGATAAAACAATTGCAATAATTACTAATGTGTCTGTAGATTCTATTAATACCATAGGCAAATGTTCATTAATGCTTTTAGTTGTATTTCCCTGAAGTGTTTTTACAAGATATGTATATGGTGTATCACCAAGTGGTGTTAATAGACCCGTAAATGCTGATATAACCATAATTAAAATTAACCATTTTACTGCATCATTTTTTATAATTTTTAATTTATATGGCTTTTCTCTTCGTTGAATTTGTCTTTCTATATTTTCCTTTTGTTCTTCTTTCTTTTTATTAACTAATAGTTCTATTTTTGCAATTTTTTCTTCATTACCA
Organism: uncultured Clostridia bacterium; assembly: GCA_947628335.1. The sequence continues at coordinate 6,229 of CANQZT010000045.1, forward strand.
TTTTTCTTAGATAATTGTTTTTTTCGCACCTCTAATAACTTCATATTTATTTTATAAATTATATGTGAATCTAATATTAAAGCAATTAAATATTCTGCTACATATGGTAAAAATAGTATAAAGTAAAATGGCCATACTGCTAAATGAACATTTGCAATAATAGTTGGTATAATAATTAAGCCTATTGCATATCTTTTCTTCTTAGTCTCAATGAATTTTTCTATAAATAATATCTGTAATGTAAATAATATATATGTAAATAATTGCGCTCGTGCTGCAATAAATCCTGAAAGCACATATAATATGCCTAAAGTTAACAAAAACGAAACTAGGTCATTTTTTATTAATTTTTTACTTACAAAGTATAACAATTCACCTAATATACATGCCAAAATAATAGTAGAAATATAGACTCCTGCCATTCCTCCTACTTTATATACTAAATACATTCCTATATCATATAACCAATGCGGATATGTGTATGGTAAATCATGTATTGAAAATGGATCATGCATATCAATTCCATTTTGTAAAATGTGCTCTCCTATTTTTATTGTATAAAATGTATCATTTTGTAAACTTATTGGCGTAATTGCCATACAAAATATAAAAATGCATACAATTGCAATAACATTAAAAGTAATTTTTACTTCTTTATCCACTATAAAATCGCTCCTCTTTGTATTGATGTTTGTATTATATCAAAAAATACTTAAAAAGAACAGTTCTTTTTAAGTATTTTTTGATTATTCTTTATATTTCTACTAAAATAATATCATCACCAATACATTTTATATTTTTCCATGGAATAACAATATCATTATTTCCAGCAAATATGTTTAATATCTTGTTATTTCCTGGCACAATTATAGATGTAATAATACCTGTCTCTAAATCTGCTGTTACATCTTGCACATACCCGGAGTCTCTTTCCATCTGTAATATTAACAACTTCTTTATGTTTAAAATCAAGTCCTTTTTGCCCCATAAAAACACCTCTTATAGCTATTTATATGCAATAAAGAATTTTTGGATAACTAAAATATCTTTTTTATTTCCTTATAAAAAAATCTTTTATTGTATTAAATATCTTTTTGAAAAATGTTTCTTTATATTCAATCATTGCCACTTGTTTTTGTTTGATAACTTTTTGTTCATTTTCTTTTTTCTTATTTTGGAAAACATTATCTGGATTATACATCTCTTTTAATTTTAATTGATATTTTTCCTCGTTTTCATTAAATATTTCATGTAATTTTATTTTTTCTTCTTCAGAATTACACCAATAATTCAAGTGAAATAGTGCTATAATAGAAATACTTTCTTTTTTTATATTTTGATTATATAAATTAATATTTTCTGTATAATTAGGATTATAATTATTATTTTTTTCTTTTACTACCATTTCATATAATTTTGGTGGTATTTTGCTCCACCATATACTCCCATAGTATTATTAGTAATTTGACGTAGACATATATTTTGTCCTAAAGTCTCCCTCAACTTCTCCACCTGTTAAATTATGAACTACATACCTAAATTCGTCACCTTGCTTTTCTGTCACATCAGTTAAATAATCATTCCATATTTGTATAGCATATTTATTATATTGATTAATCATCTGTTGCATTCTTTGTATGTCAGTATTATTATTACCTAATAAAGTTCTTAATTCTTCTTGTATTTTCATTAAACTTTCTTTTGTTTCTTGATTAATTTTATAATCATTTATTCCGTTTACAGAATTTATAACCGAATTTGCAATATCTCTTAAATCTCTACACATATAAAATTTATCATCTAATTCTCTTAGATCTAGACAAGTTTGAATATTAGAATATATTGCATTTATTTCCATATATGCATACTGATTATAAGTTTCTAATTTAGGTATTTTATCAAATGCACTAAACATATTTTCTATCTGTTCTTTAAATTCGTCATTCGGTTCTAACTCTTCCCTAGTCATTTGAGCATCTTGCATTAATTCTGGAATTATTTGCCTTGCTAATCGTTGTGTCATTTGACCTGTCTGTTCTAATAATTGAACATCTTCTTTATTATATTTTCCAATCTCTAAATAAAAGTTGCCAGATCTTTTTACATACTTCTCTATTCTTTTTATATCTTTTTCATTTACAGTGATTTTTTCCATTTAATTAAATCCTCGTATAATATCCTTCTCTATTTTTATAAAACTATAAAAATTTTATCACATCTACTAAAAATAGTAAATAATTTAATCCTTTTGACCCCACAAAAACATCTTTTAATTGATTATTTTAAAAAAAAGTATTATAATATTTTTGTTAACGTTTATTGGCACTACGAGAAAGGAGAAACATTATGACAGATGCTGACATTGTAAAAAAAGCTAAAGCAATTTTTCCACGGCACAAGGAAATATTTCTTCGTGTCAAAAAAAATGCTAAATCACCATTTGAAAAAACCGTTTTTGAACGGGCTATCGAAATGAGAAATGAGCATCCTTTATACAAATTTTATATCCACGATTTTTATTTAACCTTTGTTTCTACTTCTATAAAGAACGCAGAACCTGTAAAGGTACAGATAGATAATAAGTTGTGGATAGAACTTTACAAAATTTTCACTTTAAAAAAATAATTTTTTTGTAGTATGCGTACGGTTATATTTTATATAACCGTACTTTTATATTGCCATACTTTATATTACAAATTTGACGAATTATATCTTGTATTTCCGTATAACTTATGATAAAATAACTATGTTTTAATTATAAAGAGGCTCGTATAAATTTATTTATATACATTCCTTATGTTTTCATAGGGACATTTTTTGTATATTTTAAGGAGGGATTTTATGTTAGATATTAAATTTGTTAGAGATAATCCTGAAATTGTAAAAGAAAATATTCGTAAAAAATTTCAAGATCACAAATTACACTTGGTTGATGAAGTTATTGAGCTAGATGAAAAGAATAGAAGTGTTAAACTACATGGTGATGAGCTTCGTTCAAAAAGAAATAGCTTAAGTAGTCAAATTGGGCTTCTTATGAAAGAAGGAAAAAAAGATGAAGCTGAAAGTATAAAAAAACAAGTTTCTCAAATTAATGCCGAACTTGTAAATAACGAACAATTAGAAGAACAATATGCTTCTGAAATAAAAGAACGCATGATGAAAATTCCAAATATTATACACGAATCTGTTCCAATAGGTGAAAATGATTCTAAGAATGTAGAAGTTCAAAAATTTGGTGAACCATTTATACCAGATTATGAAATTCCTTACCATTCTGACATTATGGAGAATTTAAATGGTATAGATTTAGATTCAGCAAGAAGAGTAGCTGGAAATGGCTTTTATTACTTAATGGGAGATATCGCTAGGCTTCATTCTGCAGTTTTATCATATGCAAGAGATTTTATGATTGATAAAGGATTTACATATTGTATACCACCTTTTATGATTAGATCTGATGTTGTTACAGGTGTTATGAGTTTTGAAGAAATGGATGCAATGATGTATAAAATCGAAGGTGAAGATTTATATTTGATTGGTACAAGTGAACATTCTATGATTGGAAAATTTAAAGATCAAATTCTAAAAAAAGAAAATTTACCTTATACTATGACATCATATTCTCCTTGTTTTAGAAAAGAAAAAGGTGCACATGGAATTGAAGAACGTGGCATTTATCGCATTCATCAATTTGAAAAACAAGAAATGATAGTAGTATGCGAACCTGAAGATAGCTACAAATGGTATGATAAAATGTGGTCATATACCGTAGAATTATTTCGCTCACTTGATATTCCTGTTCGTACACTTGAATGTTGTAGTGGAGATTTAGCTGATTTAAAAGCCAAGAGTGTAGATGT
>CANQZT010000046.1 GCA_947628335.1 uncultured Clostridia bacterium
TCATAATCTATATATTTTGGACCAATACCTATATCTTGATGTAAAAGTATATTATTATTTAAATCTTGCATATTAAAATTCTTTGCTGTATTGCTTAAAAATACAACTGGAAATTCAAGTCCTTTGCTTTTGTGTATGCTCATAATTCTTACAACATCTTCATTTTCTCCTATTAACTTTGCTGAATCCATGTCATTGTTACTTGATTTTAGTTTATCTATAAAGTTTATAAAATTAAATAGTCCTTTCAAACTTGCTTGCTCATATTCATTTGCTTTTTCAAATAAAATTCTAAGGTTTGCTTGTCTTAAAATTCCATTTGGCATAAGACTTACGTAATGATAATATCCTGTATCTAAATAAATTTGCCATATTAACTCATGAAGTGGTAAAAATTCTTGCTCTTTTCGCCACTCCTGTAAAAAATTTAAAAATCTTATTATTTTACTATGCGTTGGCAATTTTTCATTTTTACTTGCTTCCATTAATGTTTCATAAAAACTTGTATGTTCTTTTTTGTACCCCTCTAATTTTATTTCAATTAATTCATTATCATCTAAACCTCCAATTTGTGAACGAAGTGCACAAATAAGAGGAATATCTTGCATTGGATTATCTATTAATTTTAATATAGCCATAATAGTTTGTATTTCTATTGTGTCTAAGTATTGTGTCCCTGCATCACTAAATACTGGTATATTTAAATCATTTAATTCTTTTTCATAAATTGGTGCTGACATAGATGTTGCTCTTAATAAAATTACTATATCTTTATAAGTTATATCTCTATACCCTACTTTTTTATCGAATACTTGATATTTATTTTTAATTAATTCTTGTATTTTATTTGCTACAAGTCTTGCTTCTAATTGCATATCCTCAATATTTTCTATATTTTCCTCTTCGTTTTCATATTCATCGTCTATTTTGTTTTCATTATCCTTTTCTTTTATATTTAGATTTATTATTTCTAGTTCTGTTTTTCCTGCATAATTTGAGCTTTTATTGTTTTCTTCAAAAAATGCACCTAAATTTAAATATTCTTCTTCGTTATAATCAATATCTCCTAATTCTTTACTCATTATGTTTTCAAATACCATATTTGTAATGTCTAATATATTTTTTCTACTTCTAAAATTCTTGAATAACTGTATTTTTAAATTTTCACCATCTTGTTTATCATTTTTTGTTTTATATGTATCATATTTATTAATGAATAATTCTGGTCTTGCTTGTCTAAATTTATAAATGCTTTGTTTTACATCTCCTACCATAAATATATTATTTCCTTTGGATATAGTAGACAAAATATACTCCTGTACTAAATTGCTATCTTGATACTCATCAATTGCAATTTCAGAAAACTTTTGTATATATTTTTTTGCAACTGCTGTTGGTTTATATTCTCCATCTTCTTTTTTTACTAATATTTGCAATGCAAAATGTTCTATATCGTTAAAATCTACAATATTTTTTTCCTGTTTTGCTATTTTATATTTATTGGTAAATTGCATTATTAAATTTTTTAGAGAACACATAACTTTATACATTTCATAAATGTCCTCGTTTGCTTTTCTTGAATCGCTACACAATATTTTCTCTTTTATACTATTAAATTTCTTTTTGATGATATCTCTTTTTTCTCTCGCTTTTTCTTTTGCCTCTAAAGTAATTTTTGTATTTTTTTGCCATGTTGCCCATTTAAAGTCTTTTGCAAGATTATATACTTTATCCCAAGAATCTAGGTTATTTTCTAATTCCTCCATCTTTTCTATATCACTATTTAATATATCTGAATATTTACTTAGTTCTTCATATTTATCTAATTGTTTTTTTATGCTTATTAACTCAACCTTGCTTGATTTAAAATTTTCTTCAAGTTCTTTCATCAAAATTTTTCCCCAAGATGTTAATGAAAAGTCTCTATCTAAATCATTTTCCAAATTGAATTTTTCTACATTTTTTTCTAACCATTCTTCTGGGAATGGACTTGATTGTATATATTTATAAATTTTTAAAATTATATCCTTTAGATCTTCGTCTCCTCTATAACTTGTATACATATTAATTAATTTTATAAATTCTTTATCATCCTCTAAGTATTTTTCTTCAAATAGTTCTTCTATTACTTCTTGCTTCAATAACTCAATTTCTGTTTGATTTCCTATTCTAAAATTTGGTGACACTTCTATTTCATAAAAATTATTTTTTATAACTTCTAAACAAAAAGAATGAATTGTACAAATATTTGATTTTCCAATTAATATAGTTTGCCTTTGCATATGTTCATCTTCTGGATGTGCTTCTAAATATTTGTATATTGCTTCTAAAATCCTTTGCCTCATTTCACTTGCTGCTGCATTTGTAAATGTGACTACAAGCATAGTATCAATATCTATTTTTTCATTTACTATTTTATTTATAATTCTTTCTACTAACACTGCTGTTTTTCCACTTCCGTGCCGCTGCTGCAACCAATATATTTGAACCTTTTTCATGTATTGCCATATTTTGTTCATTTGTCCATCTTGTTTCACTCATATCTTATTAATTCTCCTTTTATATTAGTTAGTTAAAAGTAGATATAAATTAAAAACTTATATCTACTTTGTTATATATGAATTTTTATGTTAAATCAATTTTAATTAGACGCCCAACGTAATACTTTTATATCTTTATATTTATCTAATACTTCTCTATATTTTTGGTATTCTTCATCCCAAAGTACACTTGGCACTTTATCAAATGCATCAAATACTTTTTCTGCTTCCATTAGGAATATAACTTGTTCTTGTGGAGTCATATATCCACTTTTCTTAGTAAAAATATACAATTCATCTAAAATTTCATTTGCTTTAATAAATGTCCAAAAATCCTTTACTTTCATTCCTGCTAATTTTATTTGCATAATTGCAAAAGCAATCAGTGCAAAAACAATAAATATTAATATATATATAATTGTTGCTATTGCCATCAAAAACACCTTCTTTTGATTCTTTCTATGTTTTATCTTTTGAATTCCATTTTTATTATAACATGTGCATGAAAAAAAAGCAAATTTTGACTTTTTTTGCCTTTTATGCTATAATTGTTTAATTTGCTTCTTTTCTCTTGTTATCATTAAACTTTTAGTCCTTTCAAGCCATTTGTGGAAAATTCTGAAAGAATATTGCTATCAAATGAATGTATTATATCTTTTTCCTCACGATATCTTTTCAAACTTAAATCAATAATTTTATTAATTAAATCTGGATAATCTAAGCTAGTTGCTTGCCACAAATGAAAAGATAACGAACCTGGTATTGTATTTACTTCATTAACATATATTGAATCTGAAGCCTCATCTATTAAAAAATCTATACGAATAACACCACAACACCCTAGAACCTTAAAAGTTTTTAAACTAAGTTCTTGAATTATTTGCTTTGTCTTAGTATTAATATTAGCAGGCAATTTTAATACACCAGCATTCATAGATTTTGTTTCACCTAATTTCTTTCTTCCCGATAAATATTTATCACTATAACTTAAAATTTCATCAGTCTTTATCGGCTCTTCACATTCAGATGCTTTGGCTAATTCATAATCTCCTACTACAGAACAATTAACTTCTTTTATATTTTTTATTGCTTTTTCAACTAAAATTTTCTTTGAATAATTAAAAGCGTTTTCAATTACTTCTTTTAACTCTTCTTGTTCTTTTGCAATTCCAATTCCTATACTTGAACCTAAATTCACAGGTTTTACTATTATTGGATATAAAAATTCTTTTTCAATTTCATTTATGATTTTTTCTGGTTCATCATTATAATCTTTCAAATGAAAACATCTACAGTCCAAAACAGGAATATTATTTTCTTTTAATATACATTTGCAAACGTATTTATCCATTCCACAACTAGAAGAAATAACATCACATCCCACATATGGAATATCAAACATCTTTAAATACCCCTGTAAAGTTCCATCTTCTACATTTGCACCATGTACAATTGGAAATGCAATATCAATATAATCGTAAATCATTTTTTCATAAAAATTTTTTTGACATCTTATTAAAACAACCTTATTATCCTTTTTGGCTAATGTTACTTGAAAACTAATATGTATTAAATTTTCAATATTTTTATATCTATTTATATCTCCTATATACTTTCCACAATACATTTTATTATCTTTTGATATATAGATAGGTATAACATCATATTTATCTTTATCAATATTTTCGATAGCTTGAATTGCAGTAATTATAGATACTTCGTGTTCTACACTTCTTCCACCGAAGAAAACACCTATTTTTATTTTCATAAAAAATCAATCCTTTCATAAATTATAATTATCTGGCAAATCATTTTCTAATAAAATGGTTACCTTATCATTTATATTTAAATTTAAAATCTGTTCCATAGCTTCTTTAGGTCTATTCACAAAAAATACTCGCTCTTTATTATAATTTGTAGATGAAATTCCTTGAAATATATATTTTGTGGGAATGCTATTTACTAAAAATATATAATCACAAACATCTGTCGCATATTTACCTAATTCAAAGTTATATTTTTCTTCATTATCTCCTAACTCAATTAATCCTGGTGTAACAATTATCTTAGTTCCTTCAAATTGTGATAAAGTATCTAGAGCTGATTTAGAACTTACTGGATTAGAATTATATGAATCATCAATTATGTTAAAATTTTTACTATAAATTAATTGCAACCTATGCTCAACACTTTTTAATTTTTTTACTTGCATAACGGATTCTTCTAGCGATATACCTAAATAATTACCTACTGCAATTGCACCTGCAATATTTATAACATTGTGCACTCCAATAATTTTCGTTTTAAATTGCACTTCTTTATTTAAATTCTTATCAAACAAATAAAATGTTGATCCATCCGAAGAAGAAGTAATATTAAATGCATTATAATTTAATTTACTATTATTTGTTCCATATGTTATGTGTTTTTGCTCAATTTCCTGTTTTGCTAAATATTCATTATTATAATTAAGAAAAACCATTCCATTATTTTTTTTAACATTATCTACTAATTCAAATTTTGTTTTTATAATATTCTCTATATTTTTAAAACTTTCTAAATGTTGAGGTCCTACTGCAGTGATAATTCCAATTTTAGGCTTAACAATATTGCAAATTTCTTTTATATCACCTGGCTTTGTAGCACCCATTTCACATATAAAAATTTGATGTATAGGTTTTAATTTTTCTCTTATCGTTTTTACTACTCCCATAGTTGTATTGTAATTTTTAGCAGTAGTTAATACTTCATATTTTCTTTCCAAAATCTTTGTTAAAAAATTTTTTACACTTGTTTTTCCATAGCTTCCTGTAACTCCTATTACTATTAAATTAGGCATATTATTTAATATTTCTTTTGCTTGATTAATATATTTTTTTCTTATACTATATTCAATTGGGAAATTTATAAAATTTGCTATAATGCATATAACTGATGATAATATATTTAAAAAACATAATTTTAAAAAAATATATTTTTGATAATCTATAAACAGTGTTAATATTATTAATATTGTTTCTGTAAAAAACATTCTTTTTACTCTGTTTGTAATTTCAAATTTTATTTTTGATTTGTTTTTAGGAATGCCTAAAAAAATTGAAATGCCTAAAATTATTATTGCAAAATTTTCACATATTATATTGTTAAATAAAATCAATATTGTTGCCGTTAATACTACAGAAATCTGAATTATTATTTTTTTAATATTGTTCTTTATCCAACGTATATGTTTTATACAAAAATAAGAGTTTAATTGAAACATATGCATATAATAACATAAAAAAATAATTAAATTTATCAAATATTCTATAATTACAAATATCTTCATTGACTTTCTCCATTCAAAAATGTATATATAATTTTATTAACATAAATAGGCTTTTCTAAAAAAACATAGTGTGAACAATTTTTTATTTTTACTATTCTTGAATCTCTAATTAACTCCTTCATAATTTCTGCATCAGATATCGGTGTAGCTGTATCTTCTTCCCCCCATATTAATAAAGTTGGTACATCTATATTAGGTAGAAATTCTCTTACATCTTCATGTATTAATTTTACTAGCGTTTCTTTCATGATTGGGCTTGCATTTCTATAATCTTCTGATCCCATATTATTTTTTAATTCTAATACTAAATTAGGAAAGATAAAATTGATTGGTTTGAACTCTAGAATTTTTTTGCAACACTTAAACATCCTTATTTTTATACTTTGGTTAATAGTTTGCTTATGGCATATTCCCGCACTTCCAATCAATATTATTTTATTTACCTCAAAATCTTCTTGTTTTCTATTTACTAATTTTATAATAATTCTTCCTCCATTAGAGTGTCCTATCAAATCTAACTTTCTTATCTTTTGTTTTTTTATAAATTTAATAATAAAAGAAACATAGTCATCTATATTCCAACTATTGCATGGTTCTTGTGATTTTCCAAATCCAGGCATATCTAAACAAAAAACACATGCATATGATGAAATAGAATTAATAAGTGTCATATAAGTATCAATTGTTGTTCCCCACCCAGTAAGAATTAAAACCGAGTTTCCACTTCCTTTTTTTATATAATGTACTTTTAATTTGTCTATAACTGTTTCTATTTAAAATCCCCTCCTTTTCTTTAAATTAAAATTATTGTATATTATCATTCGTGTCAATTCAACTCACTCAAATTCACGAAATTATTTCAAATTCACAATCAATTCACGTTATGTCATTGACTTTATTTAACTTGCAAATTATAATATTAGCTGGAGGTAAATAATGAAACATAAAAAATTTATAAGACTAAATACAAATGATAATTATCTTTCTTTAGGCAATGTATTTCGTATCATAAAAGAAGAAACAACTAGTATTAATAGTTTTGTGCAATTTGATTTATTCTCTATAATTTTTAATACTTATGATATTGCAGAAAGTACAGTAAATAATTATTGTACTGGTTTAAGAGCAATAAATGCAAAATATAAAAATTATTTTGAACAAATTAGAGATAAATATAAAACAGAAAAAAATATTTTAGTTACTACAATTGGAAAAATAATTGAGTTAATTGAGAATAAAGACATTGATCTAGACAATATTACAATAAATCAAATTAACAACAATACTAAATTAAATCATATATGTAATAAATTATACACCATAAGTAAAAACGATTCAGATGTTAATATAATACTATCAAGGGAATTATACAAAAATTTAGAAGAAAAAAATTTATATGATTTTATTGTACGAGTACTATTCTATGTCATACTAGAAAAAAAACAACCTATCTATATAAATGAAAAATTAACTGATGTTATAGAAAAAAATATATATGATACAAATATATCTGTTAATGATATTCAGGATTTTATTAAAATTCAATTAAATTCTGGTATTTGGTCAATACGAGGAATTAAAGAACTAGCTAAAAGAGGAAATCCATTTGCTTGTTTTGAAATAGCTTCAATGGAATGTTATGGAATAATTACTGGAAAAGTTCGATATGAGGAAGGCTATAAATATTATAAGATTGCAGCAGAAAATAATCACCCTGTTGCTACTTGGGCAATAGGATACTTATATTATAAAGGTCACATAGGAAATAAATCAAAAAGAGATTTATATCTAGCTTTAAAATATTTTAATAAAGCTAAAAAATTAAATTGTTCAAATGCATTTAATAGTTTAGGGATAATTTTATTAAATGGAAATATACCTCATATAAATAAAAACAAAAATAGAGCTATTGAAATGTTTAAAAAGGCTATTTCTTTAGGTAATGTATATGCCTACAATAATTTAGGCAAGATATATGAAAACGAAAAAAAATATAAAAAAGCATTTGAATATTATATTATTTCTGCTAACATGGGAGAAAGCTGGGCTGAAAATAAGGTAGCTAATTTTTATATGCACGGAACTAATAATGAAAAAGACTTAATAAAGGCTTTTGAATATTATTCTTTATCAGCAGAATGCCCTAAATGTACTTTGTGTAGTTGGTCAAAATATAATTTAGCAAAGTATTTTTATATAGATGGAAACTTAGAAATTGGAATAAATAAAAATATTAATAAAGCAATCGAATTATTAAATGATGTTTCAGATGATTTATTAGAGGCATCTGAAGAATTAATTTATATATATTACTCACTATATTTATCTAGTTTCAGAACTGAAGAACTTTATTTAGAAAAAATCAATTTATATAAAGAAAAATGTGAAAAAAATATTAATTATAATAATAAAATTAGAAAAAATATAGAAAACAAACTAAATCAAATTTACAATGATATGCAACCTATAAAAATACCATAATTAGAAATATTTTATAAAAGGGCTCTTACTTCATGAACCCTTTTATATTTTTATTACTAAAATTTTCTTTTTACTACTACTAATAATACAGTCGACATAGCCAATGTTACTAGAGCAAGACCTAAATAATCTGTCACACCTGTCTTTGGAGTCACGTCTTTAGTTCCATTTGAACTTTGTGCTTCGACCTTTGGAGTAGTTGGTGTTGGCTCTTCTGCTACTCTGTAAACAGCTGTTAATTCTATATTAGTTGTTATTGGTGTATCTTCACTAAATACTTCATTATCACTTTTAACAAAATGATCAAAAACTTTTCCTTCTATATTTTTTATATCTGATAAATTATATTTAGATAGTTTTTCATTTTTAGTCACTACAAATTTCTTAGTTTTATCATCATATTTAATAGTTACTGTTACAAAATTTTCTTCTGCCATATCTGAATTTTGTATATCTATATTACCTAAGTTTTGTGTTTCATAAATAATATTATTGTTGTTATCAGTAATTAATACCGAGCTTTCAGTAACAAATAATTTATTTTTTGAACTTTCTTTATTTTCAATAGTTAATTTAGATTTTGTTGCAGCATCCTCATAAATAAGCGCTTTACTAATTGATTTAAGAGTACCATTCATTACTATTTTTGGATTGTTATTTACAGGGTTAGTAGTTGATTTTCCAACTTCAATACCTGCGTTAGTATTTAAATTTAAGTCTCTAATTTCAATAGTACCACCATTTGATATAAGACCAGAATATTTACAATCACTGATTGTTACACCATCTAAGACAAGAGTTCCATTTCCATACGCCTGTGCTCCTTGTTTAGGTCCATGTTTTAGTATTAAATTTTTTAAAGTAAGGATTCCGTCTGTAGAAGTAATTATTGATTGATTACCACTTCCCCCATTCTTATACCAATTGTCATCTCCTGATATTGTAAAGCCTTTACCTTCAATAGTTACATTTTTAGTAATTTCTGTTAAAGGACCTGTTACTGTTATAGAATTAGTTAATGTAATAGAATCTATTTGACCAGCATTTACTTTAGTTATGGCCTCCTCTAATGTTTGTTCATTTGACACTGAAGCATTAGCAGCATTACACATATTAGGAATAAATAGTAACATTGCTATTAGAACTACAACAATTAATAACATTTTTTTGATATAATTCATTCTTTCACCTCCTACTTCTGCAAATTTTATTTTAACAGAATAAATATATTATGCTTATTTTTACATAATATATTTACAAATAACATAAATTTAAAATAAAAATATTTTACTTTATTTCATTAAATTTACAAAAATAAAAAAGCG
>CANQZT010000047.1 GCA_947628335.1 uncultured Clostridia bacterium
ATACTAGCCCCAAAAAATCAAATTTTTAGGGCTTATGTTTAAAAATTTTTGGGACATTTTCAAAAATCATTGACATATATTCCAGCGTTTTATTATTCCTCTTGAGCTCTTTTCCTAAAGCTATAAACATTAGATTTATTCTTACATTGAGGTGTATCGTATTCAGCCTTTGAATTTTTAGGTATAAAAGCTTTATGACAGAATTTACAAATCTTAAGTATAATTGTATCTTGAGATAAATTCACTAAGAAATTTAAATCTATTGCTTGTTTTAAATATCCATAAACTAAACCTATTTCATTATTGTGCAAGCTATCTATATTAGTATAAAGATTATTTATAGCTATAAGTGGAGAGTATTTTATTAAGTGACGTTCTTTGACAAAATGAACTAGATGTTCATATAAAATTTTTGCATATTGCAAAATCATATCAACAGGTTCTCCATAATTTTTAGAAAAAATCAAAAATTCATTTAGTTCAGGTGTAAGATATTTTTCCATAATCCTAGGAGATATATCTTTTCTACATTTTTCAATAAGTTCTTTAATTTGATTATAATTTAGCTTTGGCATAAAGAAATTTAAGTATTCTTCCAATTTCATATTTGTTATATGATTTTCATAATCAATTAAATTATAATCTCTTAAAGCAACAGTATCATCTAACACATAATATTTGTTAATTGGAAAATCAGCCATAAATCCAAATAAGCCATAGTTTCGTACATAATCCAAAATTTCTATATCTTCAACTTCTTCTTTGTAATATACTTTTTTTCCAATGTTTAAAATATCTATTAGATATCTATCTATCCAATCAGAAAAGGTTGAAGCATGACTTTTAGCTCCTTTTTCTGGTAGAATATATCTTTTTCCGTTTATTTCTTCGATTACGTATCTGTCAAAAGAAAGGCAGAAACGTTGATTTTCTATATAAAAATTAGCTTTCATTTTCCACTCCCAAAAAATTTTTAAAAATTTCATTGTAATCACTTGACAAATTATAAGGCTTACGTTATACTTTGATAAAGTCAAGTAATTACTTGCAGATATATATAGCTTACAATAATTACTTAGAAAAGTCAATGGAATACTCAAAAATTCTTTAAATGGCACATTGAAAATTGAATAATTCAGTTGTTAGATACAATATAATGAGACACTTGCATAGCCTTAACTCATCGTATAGGGTGCAACTCGGACAGAGTCGGAGTGGTTGAATTCCAGTGGAGTAATGTAAATTACCATCTAATAATTCCCAGACGATAAGGGGGAAAGAAAATATCATCATAAATAAAAAAACGAAAGGAGAAAAAACTTATGGAAAACGAAATTAAATTTTATACAACAGCAGATGTAAGAAGAATATTAGGGATAGGAAATAAAACATGTTTAGACTTATTTCATCGTTCTGATTTTCCTTGTATAAAAGTTGGAAAATCATTTAAAGTTGCTGTAAGTTCATTTAATGAATACGTGAGTACACGTAGAGTTTTAAGTAAAGTAAATGAGTAAAATTACAGAAGACAAAAAAGAAGATTTAAATATGGACCATTTAAATCTTCAAACTACTATTTAAAATATGAATCACAAGAAAAACTCTTGCTATAGTATTAAAGTAATTATACACAAAAAATCAAAATATATCAAGAGTTTTCCTTAAATTTAACAAGAATATAAAGTGAAATTTTAAATTCTAGTTTTCATATATAAAAGTAGAATTTACTATTACACTAAATTCCAGTTAAATTCTTAATAATAAAATTATTCCATATTTTGTCAATAGGAAATTGGAATAAAATTGACTATTCTCCTTGACTTTTCTACTTTATGCCGAGAAAACTATTGACAATATTTAATGATATAATTTGACTTTGCTTTAAGCATAAAAATGCTTAAAGCGCTAATAAATAAATATCATCTAACTGGATTTTAATCTCAGAAATTTTTATTTTTTTTATGTTATTTTATCCATGTTTTTCATTGTTTTAATCTTATAAAACTGGAAATTAGTATTATCAACGGATTTTACTTTTACATACTGGAATTTAAATTTTCACTTCACCAATTTAACAAGAAAGGAAAGCGAAAAATGAATAAAGTAAAAGGAATTACAGTAGGAACTTATTTAACAAAAACAATTAAAAATTCAAAAAATAAAGGTTTTTCTAGCAAAGAAATTTGTAATCTTTGTAAAATGAAAGATAAGTGTAAATATAGACAGATAACAAAATTTGAAAATGAAAAAGTTATTGATAACAATGTAGAATGTGATTATTTCTATTTTTCTATAACATCAAAAGCAATAGTAACAACAGGTAGAGATACAATTACAGGAAAAAGAACAACAAAAACATTTGTGGGAAAGAATGAGAAAGAAGCATTTAATAAAGCATTGTCATTTCAAATTGAAATGGAAAAAAGTCAAGAATTTAGAATAATTACAAAAAGCAATAAAACAATAATTGATCTTGTAAAAAATAAGATTGAAGAAGATTATAGATTAGGTAAGATAATAAAATCAACATATAAAAGAAAATCAGATACAATAAAGAAACTGGCTAAAGAAAAATTTACTAATAAGCCTATTTCAAAAGTTACAAGAGATGAAGTCGTAAAATATTTAGAGAGTTTGAAAAACTATTCTAAAAGTACAATAAAACAAACCTATGAACTAATATGTATGGCATATGGACAAGCAAAATATGAAAATATAATAACAGATAATTTTATGGAAGGCTACAATAGAGTTGAAAAGCCAAAAAGTGAATATAAAAGTCATCATAGAGTGTCTTTAACTGTTGATGAGCAAAAGAAATTAGTTGATTATTTAAATAATGCAACTTATAAAGATTGTCGCCACAAATATATATTATTGTTATTATTAAGTACAGGGATGAGAATAGGGGAGGCTCTAGTATTAGATTATAATAAAGATATAGATTTAGAAAACAGAAAAATCTATATTAGAAGAACTCAAACAAAAGATAATAATGGTAAAGCAATTATAGGAAATACTACAAAAACAAATACAGGTCAAAGAACTTTGAATATGAATAATATAATCTATCAAATTATTCAAGGTGCTTTAGAACATAAGATTGATAATAAAGAACATTTATTATTTTGTAAAGATGATAGAACAATGTATGTAGAAAATTCTATAAATAGCAGTCTAAAAAGAATTGCATTAGATTTGAATATTGGAATCTACGAAGAAGAAAATACAAAAGGAAATCTCGTAAAAAAGACTGATATTCATACTCATATGCTAAGAGGTACTTTTGCAACTAGATGTGCAGAAGCTAAAATAGCTCCAGCAGTTCTTAAGAAAATATTAGGTCATACCGATATTACTGTCACAATGAAATACTACGTTGATGTAGATGTTGAATTTGAAAAGGCAGAAAACAAGAATGTTGAAGATTATTTAATAGATAAAGAAATATTTAATATAGATTCAGATTACGATTTTGACTATATTAAAAAAACAAAAGAGAAAGCTTGAAACTTGACTAGAATTTATGAGAATTATTTTTATTAAAGTTTCAAGGAAATGTTTCAAAGTAATAATACAAGACTTTAAAATACTTGATAAATAAAGAAAAATAGCAGTTAGCGAAATTACCTCACCTCGACCACTTTGAATAAACTCTGTATATACTTTAAATAGTATGATACAGAGTTTTTATTTTCTTAAAGTAATGCAATTATAATGCAATAGACTTTTTTATTGTACTTTTTTTAGTTCTTTTTCAATAAATTCTTTTGATACAGAAGTATATACATCATCTGTTATAGAACTGCCTTCAACATGTCCTACTAAATATTGAATAATTTTCATATCAACTCCCGCTTCTCGTAATCTAGTAATATATGTGTGCCTTAAAATATGACTAGATAAATCAAGATTAGATATATGATATTTTTTGTTAATTCTCTTTAACCAAGCATTTATTTCATAATATGACACAAAAGTATTATTTTTATAATCCCAAAATAACAATTTATTAAAGTTTGTTATTTTATTATTTAATTGTTCATTTACAATTTCTCTAACCTCATCATTCATTGTAATTATTCTTTTACCTTTATCAATATTAGTTCTTTTATTATATGTTTTCGTGTGTTTTCCTAAAATTACTTTACTTTTTATATTTTTTGTTAGTGTATTGTTAATACTTAAAGTATTAGAATTTAAATCAATATCGTCTTTAGAACGTGCTAACACTTCCCCTATTCTCATCCCTGTATCTAATTGTAATAATACAATATTTCTATACTTATGATTTCTTTCTGTAGTATTTAATACTTTTCTTAATTTATTTTCTTCATTTATTGTCAATGCCTCTACTTTTTTAGTTTCTTTTGAAGATACTGGCTTTTTTAGACTTTCATCATCCATAGGATTAAATAGTATTTTTCTTCTTGAAATTGCTATTTTAAATGTTTTATTTAGTAATCTCCATGCTTTATCAATACTATTTTGAGCATATTCTTTTATAAATTGTTTAGATTCTTCTATATCATCTGCAGTTATTTTTTGTATAGGTTTATTGATAAAATTATCACAAGTATTTTTTATTAAATTTAAAGTATATGTATCTCTTAAATAACCACTATCACTTGTAATTCCATCTATATGTTTTTGTTCAATGTGTTTTTCTAATATAGTAATAAATGACTCGTTACTTTTTTCAATATAAGTTCCTGTATGGATACTGCTTAATATATCATTGAAACGTTTTTTAAAATCTCCTATTTTTTCATTTTTTCTTTGATAAACAGAATGTCTTTTGTTATTTTGAACATATTGCCCTACATATAAACCTGTTCTACTTGACTTGTAAATTGTACCTTCTCCATTTCCTTTTTGTTTTTTTCCCATAATAAAAATACCTCCATTTTCTTAATAAATTTTTTATATTTACTATTGAAAATGAAAGTATTTTTTGGTAATATAGTTATACAATCACTTTCAATAGTGTGTTGGGGAAAAAGATTTGTGTACTAGACTGCAATCAAAGCCACAATCTTTTTCTTTTTTAATTAACATTGTTTACATCATCTAATAATTTTTGATTTTCTTCTAATAAATCTCTAACATACTTATCTTTAAATTTATTATTAACATATATTTTATCTTTAGCAATTTTTATTAAATCATTATAGTATTGGTTTATTAATTCTGATAATTCATATTTACAACGACTTATATCATTATTTAGAAAGTGTATAATCTGCAATATTTCAGATTTTAAGTCTGATAAATCATCTTGTATTTGATTAAAGTTATACTTTAAAATTTTCATTTTAATTTTTTTATAATTTTCTTTTATATTCAAATTAATCGAATAACTGTGTATTGTTGATAAACTTAATAACTGTATTATATCTAGTTTTTCATTATAATACTTAATCAAATTGTCTATATCAGTTTCATTTTTATTTTTTACTAATTTTTCAATAACTTTGGAAATATAGCATATACTTTTAAAAAGTTCTATATTTTTCAATAATTCAATTAAATTATAAAGTTCACTCAATTTTCTAATATAATTAGATAAATCTTTAAAATCTTCTATAAAAGTATTAAACATATTATTAGCATTAGAATTATTCAAGATTTCTAATTTATTAAATGTCATATTTTTATTAAATTCATTTATTAACTTTTTTTGTTTAGAAGATATATTCTCATTAAAATATTTTAACTTTGAAAGTTCTTTTATTTTTGATATAGATTCATCAGATAAATGTAATTCCTCTCCTATTTTCATTGTTTGAATACTTGAATTTTCACATTCATCATCAAATAAATATTCATATGTAACATCATAGTGTTCTTTAATTTTTTTTAAAGTTTCTATATCAGGTTTTCTTGTACCTTTTTTACTTTCATAAGTTTTTAATGTTGATATTCCGATGCCTATAGATTCAGCTAACTGTTCCTGTGTCTCATTATTATTTTTTCTTAATTCTTTTATTTTTTCATATAATTCCATAATTTATTTTTGTAACCTTTCTATTAAAAAAATTAAAAAGTCTAGATTTAAAGACTTATATTGACATAGTATACAAAAATAGTTTAATATTGTTATAGACATTTTTATATACTTCTTATTTTAAAGTATACTATTAAATACTTTTAATGTCAATAGTAATTATAAAAAATAAATGAAAGGAGTGAAAATATGCAAGAAATTGAAAAACTTGAAAAGATTGCAAGACAAATAAAAAACCAAAAAGCAAAAGAATGGCGTGATAACAACAAGGAAAAAGTAAAAGAAATAAACAAACGCTATTGGTTAAAAAAAGCTAAACAAAAAATTGAAAATGATTGCAGTCTAGTACAAAAATAAACAGATTATTGGAGGTGAGAATATGGAAGAAAGATTATTAAAAGAGCAACAAAAGACAAATGAATTGTTAGAAAAACTTATTATACAAAATAAAAAAGAAAATGAATTACTAACAGTTGAAGATGTACACAATGAATTTGGAATAGGCATAAATATGGTACGCAAAATGTTTGCTGATAAGGAATTGCCAGTACAGAGATATACAGTTCCTTTTAAGGTTACAAGACAAGCTTTAAATGAATATATGAGCAAAGAACACGATTACTTAAAAAATGATAGGAGTTGAATTTTTATGATAATCACAAATAAGAAAAAACAAGATTTTATATTACCTTCAAATACAAATAAAATCTTGTTTCATAAAATAACTTATATAAGATATTTTTATATATTATACAATATTATAATACAAAAAACAACATTAAAGGCACTAATATAATGAAATTTAATATTAAAAATTTAACATTAATAAATACACATTATTCAGAAACTGAAAATTATAGAATAGACCGAAAATTATATTATAATACTTTAGAAGAGGCATTAAAAGATGCAATTAGAATTTATAATGATATGATAAATTTGCTTAAGAAAAATAAAAAGTCCAAAGATAAATATCAAGATATAGTATTTATAATTGGAATTAGCAAAACAGATGGTAAAACAGCTATAAAAGTTAAGGAAAAAACAAAGGGAAGACCAAAATATACAGTATATGGAACAGAAAAAAGACCTCATATACATATAGCTGTTTTTGGATATAAAGCAAGTTCATTTTGTAATGAAATTTTAAAAATATTAAATAAACATAATAATAAAGAATTATTTAAGGAGTTAAGGAAAAGATATAATAATTCTAATAATAATTTGTTTTTATTTGAAAAAGAGAAACTGAAAGGGCAAGATAATGGAATTGATTATATACCATATATTTATAATCAATCGCAAAAAATATTAACCAATCAACAAAATAGTGATTTCAATTTTAAAGATACTTATGATGGGTTATATATATGTAATATAGATGAAACTTTTAGTTAAGAAAATATAATAAGTTTGTTAAATTAATTACTTATTTTAAAGCAAAGTTTTGATTATAAGTATATGTAACTATATATATTATTTATATGTATATAAAAGAAATATATAGAGATATTTCTATAATAGTAATTTCTTTTTTTGCTACTTTTTTTCTTTGAACTTGCAAAGCATATATTAAAATAATATAAAAACAGATTATACGAGGAGAATATATATGAAACTTGAAGGAATATTTATACCAAAAGAGATATTAGAAGATAATAGATTAAATGCTTTAGATAAAATAATTCTAATGAGAATTGATATTTTAGAAAATGATGAAATAGGCTGTACAAGTACAAATGAAGAACTAGCAAAACTTTGTAATTGTACTTGTACTACTATATCAACTACCATTAAAAAATTAGTAAAACTAAATTATATAGAAATCATTAATTATGATGGTAAGAATAGAATTTTAACAAGTAAAGTTGAAAATAATTATAAAAAAGCCTTAAAAATTTTAAAAGAAGATGCTAGTAAAAAAATAAAGCAAAGAAAAGAATATGAAAAAATGAAACAGAGATTAGAAGAATTTACTGACAATATAGAACTCAAATCCGAATTATATAGATATTTAGAGTTTAGAAGGTCAAGTGGAAGATTTACGTTTGAACAATTCAATGCTATATTACATGACTTAGCAGTAAAATTTCAAGAAGAATGTGAAGAATATGAATCAAATTCTGTTATTGAATATATAACAGAAGAAGTACATCATTCTTTAATATGTGGCTATAAAAGAATTTATTTTAGATAATAAGGAAAGGAGAAAAGAGATAATGAATAAAGAAAAATGGAAAAAAATAGATAGAGAAGAACAAGAAGGAATTATGGGATTAGACTATGCTAAAAAGGAAATTAGTTTTTATACATCAAGGGAAGCGGTTTACAAAAGAATATTAAAAATATTAGGAAATCCTACAAAAACATTTTATACTAAAGGTTTAATTACAGGAGTAAATTGGATATTATCTTTTGATGATAAGAAAACATCAAAATTATTTTCAAAAAAATTATTAATACGGAAATTTAAAATAAAATATTATTTTTAATTCGTAGTAAGTCAAATTAGTATGTTTTTAATATAAAAGTCAAGCTATATATAAAAGTATATGTCTAACAAAAAAATTATAAAAATATATTAAATTTGACTTGCTACAAGTTAATACAAGGAGGTGCAACAATATGCTAGTAGAAGATTTTGCAAAGGAAATACAATCTATAAATGATATTACAACAAGAATTTTAAAAGATATAATTTCAGATATGAAAAGTGTTATTAGAAAACAAAATATAGTTATTGAAATATTAGCACTTACAACTTTAATAGGTATTTTATATTTTGTGTTTAGTAAAATATAGTATTTTAGGGGTGTTTTAATGAAATTTACAGAAGATTTAACAAAATATAATAAAAAACAAGTAGATTTTATATTTGCAATGTTGGAAACAGGAAATATATCAAAATCAGCAAAAATTGCAAATATAACTGAGACTACAGCTTTTAAATATCTAAAAAAAGGATTAGCAGAACAAATAAACAAAATAAGAAAGCAATATATTGAAGAAAGTTTAAAAAAACTAGAATATGCATCAATAAAAGCAACTGATACTATTATAAATATACTTGAAGATGAAAAATGCACAAATTCTATAAAATTAAATGCTAGTAAAACAATATTAGATTATAGTTTAAAAATAAGAGAACAAACAGAAATAATAGAAAAATTAAATAACATAGAAAAGAGGATAAATGATGATAGATAAAAAAATAAAAAATAGAATAATAGAATTAGAAACTTTATATCCAATAGAATATGTTAATGCTGAAGAACATACAAAAGTAGTCATTGATATGTTAGAAAATGCACTGGGACATAAATTAACCATCAATTTACCTGACAAAAAATATTTTGACAATAAAACATTAGAAATAGATATTTATAGACTACTGCCTATTGAAGATTTAAGAAGATTAGCTTATGGTAATACCAAAACAAGAAAAGAAAATAAATAATAATATTATTTATTCTTTTCGTAATCTTCTATTGCAAATGATAATGACTGATTTACTACTTCATTAATTGAAATATCTTCTTTTTTAGAAATTTCTCTTAT
>CANQZT010000048.1 GCA_947628335.1 uncultured Clostridia bacterium
GGTGTATATGATATGAGTGGAGGAGGAACGGATATGACAGCAGGCTTTTTAAATACTGTGAGTGGAGATTGTTTTAGTGGAATTCTTACGACTGAGATGAAAAGTTCGAAATATATGAGTATTTATGCAAAACATTGGGCAAATGATAAAGATGGAGAAATGGCTTATAATAACAATGTGGGGAGAGTTGGAGAGGCGATATGGGAGACGTCTAGTCAGGGTTCATTTAATCATTCATGGAACATTGATGGATCGAGTTTTATAAATGCAGTTTCGCCTTTGATGATTCGTGGAGATGGCATGAATGGATCAACGTGGGCGGGCATCTTTTGTTTCCGGTTACTCAAGTGGACAGCCTTCAAATTCCAGTGGATACAGGGCAGTATTAGTTGTATTTAATTAATATGATGTATAAATGATGAAATTCAATAAAATATCTATTATAAAAATCTACTTACTAAATTTTATTTTAGTAAGTAGATTTTTTAGGTAATAAAGTACATGTATTAATTATACTATTAATTAAGAAAATAAAGAGAGGAGATTTATATGAGAGTAGTAAAAATTAACAAAAAGAAATTAATGATATTTATTTCGTTAATTTTAATTATACTTGTAATTTCAATTACAAGTAAATCATTTGGTATGCAGTATTATTATAAATTAGATTTTGTAACAGGTCTTGTAACGGCATCTAAATTAAATGTAAGAAGTGGCCCAGGAACTAAATATCCTGTTGTAACTACAGTAAATAAAAACGAATATATACGAGTATTTGCAGGAGTTGGAGACTGGTATGTAATTCAAACAGATAGTGATTATATAGGAGCAGTCAGTAAACAATATATAAAAGCAATTTATCCAAACACAAATTCATCTGTTGGAACAAATCAAGCAACGACAGGAAATACAACAACATCATCTAGTCTTTCCACAGATGAATTAGAAGTATTTAATTTAATTAATGAGCAAAGAACAAAACAAGGATTAAAAGCATTAAACATTAATGAAGAGGTGCAAAGAGTAGCAAGAATAAAAGCACAAGATATGGTAAATAATGGATATTTTTCACATACATCTCCAACATATGGTTCACCATTTGAAATGTTAAAAAGCTTTAAAATATCATATAATACGGCAGGAGAAAATATTGCAGGAAATTCGAGTAATAGTGGAGCAGTAAATGCATGGATGAATTCTAGTGGGCATAGAGCTAATATATTAAATAGTTCATATAACTATACTGGAATAGGAGTAGTAAAAAGTAATCAATATGGAAAAATATATGTGCAAATGTTTATAGGAAAGTAAAAAACAAAAAATTAATCAATATTCGACAAAATAATTGTATAAATTTTTGTGGTTTGATATAATAAATTTAGAGTGAATTTTCTAAGAAAGGAAGAATAAAAATGGCAGAAAATAAGTGTGATTGTTGTGGAAATAGTGATAAAAATGAAGAAATGGAGAAGATACTAAATATATATACAAAAAATAAAGATAATTTAATTCAAATACTAAATGATGTACAAGAATATTATGGATATATTCCTACTCATGCACAAAGTGCAATATCAAGATATTTAAATATTCCAATGGCAGAAATATATGGTGTA
Source organism: uncultured Clostridia bacterium (assembly GCA_947628335.1). The sequence goes on from CANQZT010000048.1 coordinate 1,617, forward strand.
ATTACATTTTATTCAAGGTTTACATTAAAGCCAAAAGGAAAGTATCATATAGCTGTATGTTTAGGAACAGCATGTTATGTTAAAGGTTCACAAAAAATTATGGATAGATTAGAAGAAAGACTTAATATAAAACAAGGAGAGACAACAAAGGACGGAAAATTTTCAATAGAAGCAACAAGATGTGTTGGAGCATGTGGCCTTGCACCTGTATTTACTGTTAATGGTGAAGTATATGGTAAAGCTACAGTACAAAAACTTGATCAAGTACTAGATGAACTAAATAAATTATCTTAAGATGAAAGGAGAAAATATGAAAACATTAGAGGAAATAAAAGAAATAAGAACAAAGAAAAGAGAAGAATTAGATTTAAGAGTAAACACAGCATCTACTACAAGAGAAAGACACATTTTAGTATGTCATGGAACTGGATGTACTTCATCTAAATCAGCAGAAATTTTTAAGAATTTCAAAGAAATTATAGAGAAAAAAGATATAAAGAATGTTAGAGTTATAAAGACAGGCTGTTTTGGTCTTTGTGCTAAAGGTCCGATTGTTATTATCCGTCCAGAAGATACATTTTATGCAATGGTGAAACCAAATGATTGTGAAGAGATTATTGAAAAGCATATTATACAAGGTGAAATAGTAGAAAGGCTACTTTGTAAAGATATAGATGGTAGTATAGTAAAGAAGCTTGATGATTTAACATTCTATAAAAAGCAGAAAAGAATTGCTTTAAAAAATTGTGGAGTTATTAATCCAGAAGATATTGATGAATATATAGCTTTTGATGGATATTTAGCATTGGAGAAAGTATTAAAAGACATGACTCCAGAAGATGTTATAAAAGTAATTAAGGACTCTGGCCTTCGTGGACGTGGTGGAGCAGGCTTTCCTACAGGAATGAAATGGGAATTAACACGTGCATCGGAAGGAAAACAGAAATATGTAGTGTGTAATGCAGATGAAGGAGATCCTGGAGCATTTATGGATAGAAGTATATTAGAAGGTGATCCACATTCTGTTATTGAAGCTATGGCAATTGCAGCGTATGCAATAGGTGCAAATAAAGGATTTATATATGTAAGGGCTGAATATCCAATTGCAGTAAAAAGGTTTGGAATTGCTTTGAAACAAGCAGAAGAGTATGGAATATTAGGAAAAAATATTTTTGATACAGGATTTGATTTTGATATAGAGATTCGATTGGGAGCAGGTGCTTTTGTTTGTGGAGAAGAAACGGCACTACTAGAATCCATTGAAGGAAGACGTGGTCAACCAAGAATAAAACCACCATATCCAGCAATAAGTGGATTATGGGGAAAACCAACATTAATTAATAATGTAGAAACATATGCTAATATTGCTCAAATTATATTAAAAGGGGCAAAATGGTATTCACAAATTGGAACAGAAAAGTCAAAAGGAACAAAAGTGTTTGCACTTGGAGGAAACGTGAATAATATAGGGCTTGTAGAAGTACCTATGGGTACAACTTTAAGAGAAATTGTATACGATATTGGTGGAGGAATTCCAAATGGAAGAGAATTTAAAGCTGCTCAGACAGGTGGCCCATCGGGAGGATGCATACCAAAAGAACATTTAGATACACCAATTGATTATGAGTCACTAAAAGAAATCGGTTCAATGATGGGATCTGGAGGACTTATTGTAATGGATGATACAAAATGTATGGTAAGTCTTGCAAAATTCTATTTAGAATTTACTGTTGATGAGTCATGTGGAAAATGTACACCATGCAGAATTGGAACAAAGAGAATGTTAGAAATATTAGAAAAAATATGTAGTGGTGATGGAACTCCAGAGGATTTAGAAAAATTAGAAAAATTAGCTATTAATATAAAGAATTCGAGTGTTTGTGGATTAGGTCAAAGTGCCCCAAATCCAGTATTAAGTACATTAAAATATTTTAAGGATGAATATAATGAACATGTTGTACAAAAAGAATGTAGAGCATTAGAGTGTAAAGCAATGGCAAAAATTGTTATTAATCCAGAAAAGTGTAAGGGTTGTGGATTATGCCAAAGAAATTGTCCAGTTGGTGCAATTAATGGGGAAAATAGAGAGACAAGAGTTATTAATCAAGAAAAATGTATAAAATGTGGAACATGCTTAACAAGTTGTCCTTTTAAAGCAATTGGAAACTAAAAGAGGAGGTAAAAAATGGAAGAAAATTTTGTTAATTTAACTATTGATAATGTAGATATAAAAGTAAAAAAAGGTAGTACAATACTTGAAGCTGCAACAATGGTAGGAATAGATATACCAACTCTATGTTTCTTAAAAGATATTAATGAAGTTGGAGATTGCAGAATGTGTATTGTTGAAGTAGAAGGTAGACGTGGATTTGCAACTTCTTGCATACAAAAGGTTGAAGAGGGTATGGTTGTACATACAAACTCAAAGGAAGTTTTAGAAGCAAGAAAAGTGATGTTGGATTTAATTCTTTCAAACCATGCAAAAGATTGTCTAACATGTACTCGTTCTGGTAATTGCGAATTGCAAAGTATTTGTCAAAAAATGAATATTAATGGTATAACATATGCAGGAGAAAGGAAACAAAGTAAATTAGATGATTTATCTCCATCTATTTTGCGTGATGCTAATAAATGTATTTTATGCAGAAGATGTGTTGCTACATGTAAAAAAGTACAAGGAATTGGAGCAATTGATTGTATAAATAGGGGATTTAAGTCTTGTATCGGAACTGTAGGAGAAAAAAGTCTAAATGATGTAAATTGTACTTTTTGTGGTCAATGTATACAAGCGTGTCCTACAGGAGCATTGCGTGAAAAAGAAAGTATTGATGAAGTGTTAGAAAAGTTAAAAGATAAAGATACATATGTAGTAGTACAAACAGCTCCAGCAGTTAGAGTAGCATTAGGTGAAGAATTTGATATGCCAATTGGTACAAATGTGACAGGAAAAATGGTAACTGCATTAAAACGTTTAGGATTTGATAAAGTATTTGATACAAATACAGGGGCTGATTTTACGATTATGGAAGAGGCAAATGAATTTATAGATAGGGTAAAAAATAATGGAGTTTTGCCAATGATTACATCTTGTAGTCCAGGATGGGTAAAATATATTGAAATGAATTATCCAGAACTATTACCACACTTATCGACATGTAAATCACCACATCAAATGTTTGGAGCATTAATAAAAACGTATTTTGCAGAAAAAGAAAAAATTGATCCTAAGAAAATTTATGTTGTGTCTATTATGCCATGTATTGCAAAAAAATTTGAAAGACAAAGGAATGAAATGCAAAATGATGGATTATATGATGTAGATGCAGTACTGACAACAAGAGAACTTGCTAGAATGATAAAACAGTCAAATTTAAACTTTGTAAAACTAGAAGATACATCTTTTGATGATCCAATGGGAAAAGCAACAGGTGCAGGAGCAATTTTTGGTACAACTGGTGGTGTTATGGAGGCAGCGTTAAGAACAGCCCAAGATACATTAACAGGAGAAAATTTAGAAAAAATAGATTTTAAAGCAGTTCGTGGTGGAAAAGGCATAAAAAAAGCAACAGTAAATATTGCAGAAAAAAATATAAATGTAGTTGTAGCAAGTGGTCTTGGAAATGCTAAAAAAATACTTGAAGAAATAAAATCTGGAAAGTCAGATTATCAATTTGTAGAAATTATGGCATGTCCAGGAGGATGTGTAATGGGAGGAGGTCAACCTATAAAGACATCAAAAGTTAGAAGAGAAGTAGATGTAAGAAAGAAAAGAGCAAATGCTTTATATGCAATAGATGAAAAAAGCGTAATTCGTAAATCACATGAAAATCCAACAATAAAGAAAATTTATAAAGACTTCTTAAGAGAACCAGGAAGTGAGATAGCACACAAATTATTACATACAACATATGAAAAAAGAGAAAAATATAATTTAGAATAAAACAAACAAGCAAGTAAAATTTTTTACTTGCTTGTTTGTTTTAACATCTTATTCATATATTCCAATTTTTCGCATATAATTAATATAAGCACCATCAATTTTTTTCCATATATTAATTTCATTATTTAAAACAGGAATGTTTAAATTTTCATTAGAGAGTTCTTCATATGTTTTTATAACTTCTTCCTTAAAGCCTTGAGGATATTCTCTACTTAAAATACGAGCGATATCGAAATATTTATTACCAAAACCACCAAAACCGAAATCAATAACAGCAGAGATATGGTTAGTATCATCTATAATAATGTTACTTAAGTTTAAGTCGCCATGAACAAGACAATTATTATTTTTATTTGTAAATTCATCATATTTCCAAAAAATCTTATCTTTATGATCCACATGTAAATTCAAGAGTTCATCAAGAAAATCTACTAAATTTAGACCAATGTTATCAGTTTCAAAAACATCATTTTTTTCAAATGGTATTTGATGTAGTTGATACATAAATTTTGCAACATCTTTTGAAACAACTTTTAGATCTTCTGAAGATAGTGTTTGTAATTTTGATGCCAAATCTGTGCCGTTAACTTTTTTATGGATGCTAAAAGGACGATTATTATCATATAATAAGTAAAGTTCTGATGTCTTAAAATCTGTTTTACCATTTATGAACTTAGCAAATTCATAGTCTTTTACAATTGTCCTAATCCAAAATTCGTCTCTTGGAAAACGGAAGAAAAAATTTCCGTCTGTAGTAGATACTTCATAAACAATATTAGTCCATCCAGTTGTTATTTGTTTGATATCAAGTATTTTTTTATCGGATAAAGCATTTTTTATAATGCTTTCAAAATCTTCATCAAGTGTAAAATAATTTTTTTTCATAATAAATTCCTTTCTTTTGTATTATACAATTAATATAAAAAAATAGCAACTCATATTTTAAGATAAAAATGTAAGAAAACTTTATTAATATGTTGAAAAATAAGAATTTCATGATATAATAGCGTAAGAAATAAAAATCAGGAGGCAGAAATGAAAATAGGTATAGTTGGTTTACCAAATGTTGGAAAAAGTACAATGTTTAATGCGATTACAAATGCAGGGGCAGAGTGTGCAAATTATCCTTTTTGTACTATTGAGCCAAATGTTGGTGTTGTTCCTGTACCAGATGAAAGGTTAGATGGACTTGCAAAAATTTATAATCCACAAAAAGTAACACACGCAGTCATAGAGTTTGTAGATATAGCAGGACTTGTAAAAGGTGCAAGTAAGGGGGAAGGATTAGGAAATAAATTCTTATCTCATATACGTGAAGTGGATAGTATTGTAGAGGTAGTAAGGTGTTTTGAAGACTCTAATATTGTACATGTTGATGGAAATGTTAATCCATTAAGAGATATTGAAACAATTAATTTAGAACTTATTTTTGCAGATATTGAAACAATAGATAAGAGATTAGATAGGGCTAAAAAGCAATTAAAGGCAGATAAAAAATATCAAGCAGAAATTGATTTATTTGAAAAAATAAAGAAAACATTAGAAGAAGGAAAATCAGCAAGAACATTAGAGTTTACAGATGAAGAAAAAGAATTATTAAAAGATACATATTTATTAACATTAAAGCCTATACTATATATAGCTAATGTATCTGAAGCTCAATTAAGTGGAAAAGACAACGATTCATATGTACAGCAAGTTAAAGAGTATGCAAAGCAAGAAAAAGCATCTGTTATACCTCTTTGTGTAAAGATTGAGGAGGAATTAGCTTCTCTTGATGCACAAGATAAAAAAGAGATGCTAGAAGCTTTAGGGCTTGAAGAGTCTGGATTGGATAAAGTAATAAAAGCAAGCTATGATTTATTAGGTCTAATGAGCTTTTTAACGGCTGGTGAGCCAGAAGTACGTGCATGGACAATACAAAAAGGAACTAAAGCACCACAAGCAGCAGGAAAAATACATTCAGATATAGAAAGAGGGTTCATACGTGCAGAAATTGTATCGTATAATGATTTAATTAAAGAAGGTTCTATGAACGCTGTAAAAGAAAAAGGTCTTTTGCGTTCTGAAGGTAAAGAATATATTATGCAAGATGGTGATGTTGTACTATTTAGATTTAATGTATAAAAAGGGAGGAAGTTATGAAAGAAGAATTATTTAATAAAAAGATTAGCCGGATGGGAAAATATTTCTGAGGAAAATAATCAAAACATATTTAAGTTTTCAGATGACTATATAAATTTTTTAAATAAAGTAAAAACAGAAAGAGAAGCAGTGTGCTTTGCTAAGAAAATATTAGAAGAAAAAGGTTTTAAAGATGTAAATACTATAGATGAAATAAAGCCAGGAGATAAAGTTTATTATAATAATAGGGAAAAGAGTGTGTATATTGCAGTTATAGGAAAAGAAAAATTAGAAAAAGGCCTAAATATAGTTGGGGCTCATATAGATTCTCCTAGATTAGATTTGAAACCAAATCCTTTATATGAAGATAATGGATTTGCATATTTAAAAACACATTACTACGGTGGAATAAAGAAATATCAATGGACAACAATTCCTCTTGCAATACATGGAGTTATAGTAAAATCAACAGGTGAAAAGATAGATATTTGTATAGGAGAAGATGAAGATGAACCTATTTTTACGATAACGGATCTTTTACCACATTTAGCAGTAGAACAAATGGAGAAAAAATTAAAAGATGGTATCAATGGAGAAGATTTAAATGTTTTAATAGGAAGTATACCTATGCAAGATAAAGATGAAAGTGAAAAGATAAAATTAAATATATTGACATTATTGAATGAAAAATATGGAATTAAAGAAATCGACTTTGTAAGTTCAGAATTAGAAATAGTTCCAGCATTTAAGGCAAGAAGTTTAGGATTTGATAAATCAATGGTTGCAGCTTATGGTCAAGATGATAGAGTTTGTGCATACACAAGTATTAGAGCAATATTAGAGGTTGAGAATCCTCAAAAAACAGCTGTATGCATATTATCAGATAAGGAAGAAATAGGAAGTTATGGTAATACAGGAATGGAATCTCATGTATTTGATATGTTTATTTCGGAATTATTAAATAAAGTTGGAGAAAACAGACCAAACTTATTAGAAAAAGTGTTCTGTAATTCGAAAATGTTATCAGCAGATGTGGATGCAGGATTAGATCCAATATATGCATCAGTATCAGATAAAAACAATGCAGCTCGTCTTGGCTATGGAATAGGAATGAATAAGTATACAGGAGCAAGGGGTAAATCAGGAGCATCAGATGCAAATGCAGAATATGTAGCAGAAATAAGAAAAATATTTGAAACAGCCCAAATACCATATCAAATAAGTGAACTTGGTAAAGTAGATATAGGTGGAGGAGGCACAATTGCGCTTATTCTTGCTGATAAAGGGATAGATGTAATAGACTGTGGTGTGCCAGTATTATCTATGCATGCTCCTTATGAAGTAACATCTAAATTTGATGTATATTGTGCATATAAAGGATATCTTGCTTTCTTAAAGTAATTGACAAAGTAAAATATATATGCTATTATCTAATTACAAAATAAATGTGTTTGATTGAACCGACAGTCAAACTTGTAGATTGTATGTGTACCTGCGAATACACATACTTTTTATTTAAAAAAATAGAGCATATAATTTGTATTTTAAAGGAGATTTTTTATGAGGGAGTTAAAATTACATGGAGTTTATAAACATTATAAGGAAGATTTATATATTGTAGAAGATATAATTTATCATAGTGAAACTTGCGAAAAAATGGTAGCATATAGAGCTTTATATGGAGATAACAAGTTATGGTGTAGACCTTATGATATGTTTTTAGATGAAGTAAATAAAAATGGTCAAAAATATAGATTTGAATTACAAGATATAAAGAGTGTTCAAGAAAGTAAATAGACAACTTACTAAAACAAAATGATAAGGATTATGATGGTATTTATGAAA
>CANQZT010000049.1 GCA_947628335.1 uncultured Clostridia bacterium
CACTTTCATCACCTTGTTGCATTTTATCATATATCTTAATTTATTACAATTTTGTAATATTCGATGAAATTACCATGCAAAAAAATAAAATTTGCTTGACAAATGTGGGGTTATGTTATATAATTACGATATTATTTTGCGAGTAAGAAAAATATATAGATTTACTTAGTATAAATTTAGGAGGTGCAATATGAAAAGAACATTTCAACCAAAAAAGAGACAAGAACAAAAAGAACACGGTTTCATGAAAAGAATGAAAACTAGAGCAGGTAGAAATATATTGAAAGCAAGACGTGCTAAAGGAAGAAAAAAATTAAGTGCTTAAGTATTGTGGGCCACAGTAGAAATGTGGCTCTTTTTGCGATAGCAAGTAATGAGTGATAATTATGAAAAAAACAGATATGTTAAAGAAAAACTATGAATTTAAAAGAATTCTTACAAGGGGAGAATATTATTCAGGTAAGTATTTAGATGTTTTTGTAAAAAAAAATAATTTTTCTATAAATTATTTAGGAATTGCTATTGGTGTAAAAATTGCAAAGGCAGTAAAAAGAAATCGTATTAAAAGATTAATTAGAGAAAATTATAGATTGATGGAAAATGAGTTAAATACAGGATACAGTATAGTAATTTTATGGAAAAAAAGGGTAGATATTAAATATGCTACTTATGATAATGTAAAACAAGACATGAAAAACATCTTTAAAAGAATAGGAATATTAAGTTAATGAGAAAATTGTTTATTTTTTTAATTCATATTTATAAAAAATATATCTCACCAATATGTGCAAATTTTGGGGTTCATTGTAAATATTATCCCACTTGTTCAGAATATACAAGACAAGCTATTGAAAAATATGGGATTTTTAAGGGTGGGATTTTAGGTATAAAGAGAATTTGTAAATGTAATCCTTTTTCAAAGGGTGGATATGATCCATTAAGATAGTAAATGAAGGAGAAGGTGTAAATGATAGCTTTTTTTGCTAATATATTTGGATATGTATTAAATATATTATATCAGATTGTAAATAATTATGGTTTTGCAATTATATTGTTTTCTGTTATTTTAAAATTGATAATGTTGCCAATATCGATAAAACAACAAAAAACAATGAAGAAAACAGCAAAAATACAAGAAGAAATGATGAAAATTCAGGATAAATATAAGAATAATCCTGAAAAATTAAATCAAGAAACAATTGATTTATATAAAAGAGAAAAAATGAGTCCATTTAGTCGGATGTTTAAGTGCAATTGCACAAATTATTATATTATTTGCAGTATTTTATTTAGTCAGAAGTCCATTAACATATATGAAGAAAGTGGATAATCAATTAATTGAACAATATACCAATGAAATAAAGCAAGAAAACAACAATAATACAGCTTATCCAGAAATAGCAATTATAAAGGAAAAGGGAAATACAGATGAAAAAGTTTATATTAATATGGATTTTTTAGGGTTAGATTTAAGTAGCGTACCAAGTGATTCTCTGTCAGATTGGAGGGTTTATGTTATTCCAGGATTATATGTCTTAACTTCATTTGTGTCTATGAAATTAACAAATTCTATGCAGGCAAAGAAGAATGGTACAGATGAAAAAGAGGAAAATAATGAAATGGATGCTGTTCTTCAAGCAAATAAGAGTATGAGTTATATTATGCCAATTATGGCTGTATCAATTGCTATTATTGCTCCTTTAGGTCTTGCTTTATATTGGCTAATTAATAATATATTAATGATAGTAGAAAGATTAATCTTGAATCGATTTCTAAAAGAAGAGGAGGATGCTTAAAGTTGGAAGAAGGAAAGATTTTTGAGGGAAAAACAACAAATGAAGCAATCGAAAAAGGATTAAAGGAACTAGGGATAAAAAAAGAAGATGCAGAAATAAAAATTTTAGAAAACGAGGACAAAAGAAGTTTTTTTAGCATTTTAACACCTAGAGTCGTTAAAGTGGAGATTATTAATAAAAAAGAAAAGAGAGAAAAAAAGGATATAAAAGCAAAAGAAGAAGTAAAAAAAATAGATTTTTCAAAAGCGACTGAGAATGTTGAAAATTTTTTAAGTAAATGGGTGAATGTTTTACCTAGTGAGAATATAAAATATAATGTTTTCCAAGATGATATATATTTAAAAGTTGATATTGATGGAGAGGATTTGAATTATCTTATAGGTCATAGGGGAGATGTACTTAATAATTTACAAGTTATTCTTTCTTCTATTGCAAGTAAAGGTTTACCATACAAGGTTAAAGTTATTTTAAATATTTGTGGATATAAAGAAAAAAGAGAGAAGATGTTAGAAGAGTTAGCTGAAAAATTAGAAAAAACTGTTGTAAAAACGAAAAAATCAATTACTTTAGAACCAATGACTGCTTATGAAAGAAAAATTATACATTCTAAATTACAATATAGTAAGAAAGTGACGACAACAAGTATAGGGGAAGAGCCATATAGAAAAGTGGTTATCTCATTAAAATAGAATAAAAATCGGAAGTCAAAGTTCGGATTTTAAATCAATTTTTTAAATGATTTTATCTGTATTTTGACTTTATTTATTATAAATTAAAGAGGTGAATTTATGAGTACAATAGTTGCAATATCTACGGCTACAGGCGTTGGAGGAATTGGAATTATTAGAATGAGTGGGGAAAATTCTTTTAGTATTTTAAATAAAATTTTTAGACCTAAGAAAGAATTCGATATTAATAATATAAAGGGGTATCAGATTAAATACGGATATATTATTAAAGAAAATGAAGTTATAGATGAGGTCCTAGTTTCTTTTTTTAGAAATCCTAATAGTTATACAACTGAAAATATGTGTGAAATTAGTTCACATGGTGGGTCATATGTTGTGAAAAAAATATTAGAGTTATGCATAGAAAATGGTGCAAATTTAGCAGAACCTCGGTGAATTTACTAAAAGAGCTTTTTTGAATGGAAGGATTGATTTGTCCCAAGCAGAGGCTGTTATAGATATTATAAATTCAAAAACTGAAAAAGAGGCTAAATCATCAGTTAATCAGTTAGAGGGAATTTTATCTGAACAAATAAGATCAATCCGTGATATGCTTATGTCCGTAATGGTTGAGATTGAAGTTAGTATAGATTATCCAGAGTATGAGATTGAAGAAGTTGAAAATGTTAAAACTTATGAAGTATTAAAAGAAGTATTGAAGAAGCTTGAAAATTTGAAAGATAGCTTTGAAAATGGGAAGATAATTAAAGAGGGGATAAAGGTTGCTTTAATTGGAAAACCAAATGCAGGTAAATCATCTTTATTGAATGTAATTCTAAAGGAAGAAAGGGCTATTGTAACAGATGTTGAAGGAACTACAAGGGACACAATTGAAGAATCCGTAGTGATTGAGGGCATTCCTATTCATATAATTGATACTGCTGGTATTAGAAGTTCAAATAATGAAGTTGAAAAAATAGGAATTGAAAAATCAAAAAAAATAGCTAAAGATGCAGATTTATTAATTGCTATTTTTGATTCAAGCAGAGTTTTAGATGCTGAGGATGAGGAAATTTTAAATTTATTAGAAGATAAAAAATGCATTGTGGTACTTAATAAAAGTGATTTGAAGCTAAATAAAATTGACAAAGATAGTATAAAAGAAAAAATTAGGGGAGCAGAAGTGATTGAAATCTCAGCGAAAGAAAATGTGGGGATCGATAAAATATACAAAAAGATAGCTGAAATGTTTGCGTTTAATGAAATCAATTTGGATAATAGTGCGATGATAACAAATGTTAGACACAAAAATATTATTCAAGAGGCAATTAAATATACGAAAAAAGCAATGAATGAAACAAAACAAAATTTGCCAATTGATATAATTAGTATTTCAATAAAAGAAGTTTTAGAAGAGTTAGGAAAAATTACAGGTGAAACAGTATCTGATGAAATTATAAAAGAAATATTTTCAAAATTTTGCTTAGGAAAATAAAACACGAGAATGCGAAATAAGACGATTTTTAAAACAAGACGATAAATTACATGTCGAAAACAAAAAAACGAAATATGAGGATTTTGAAAGAAAATAGAAACAAACAGAAGTTCTTGTTTCACGAGAAACAATAATGGAGGAATAAAAATGGAGTATTATGCAGGTAAATATGATGTAGCAGTAATTGGAGCAGGTCATGCAGGATGCGAAGCTGCACTTGCAGCAGCAAGATTAGGAAAAAAAACATTACTTTTTTCGATTAGCTTAGAAGCTATAGCTAACATGCCATGTAATCCACATATAGGTGGGAGTTCAAAAGGGCATCTTGTTAAAGAAATTGATGCTCTTGGTGGTGAAATGGGAAAGAATATAGATAAAACTTTTTTACAAATTAAAATGTTAAATAAGTCTAAAGGTCCAGCTGTATATTCTTTGAGAGCACAAGCTGATAGAAAAAAATATCATACTGAAATGAAGTACGTATTAGAAAAACAAGAAAATTTATTTATAAAACAAGCTGAGATTATAGATATTAAGGTTAACGATGGAAAGGTTGAAAGTGTTGTAACTAATATTGGGGCAATATATGATGTAAAAGCTGTAATTTTAGCCACTGGAACATATTTAAAGGGAAAAATACATATAGGTGAAGTTTCTTTTGAAAGTGGACCAGATGGTGTGTTCCCAGCTAATAAATTATCAGATTGTTTGAAAAATTTAGGGATAGAATTGTTAAGGTTTAAAACTGGAACACCAGCTCGAATTAATAAAAATTCGATAGATTTTTCAAAGATGGAAATTCAAAATGGGGATGAAGAAATTGAGATGTTTTCATTTGAGGATGATGTGGTAAATAAAAAACAAGAGCCTTGTTTTTTGACTTATACAAATGAAAAAACTCATGAAATTATAAGAAAAAATTTGCATAGATCACCACTTTATGCAGGTCAGATAGAGGGAACAGGTCCTAGATATTGTCCGTCGATTGAAGATAAAGTGGTACGTTTTGCTGATAAGGAGAGACATCAAATATTTGTAGAGCCAATAGGTGAGAGAACAAATGAAATGTATATACAAGGAATGAGTTCGTCTTTGCCAGAGGATGTACAGATTGCAATGTATAGAACGATTCCAGGATTGGAAAATGCCGAATTTACACGTCCTGCATATGCTATTGAATATGATTGCATTGAACCATCACAGTTAAAAGTTTCGTTGGAATGTAAAAAAATAAGTGGAATGTTTTTTGCAGGCCAAATTAATGGAACATCAGGATATGAAGAAGCTGCAGCACAAGGAATTATAGCTGGGATTAATGCAGCAAGAAAATTAGATGGAAAAGATCCAATTATTTTAGGTAGAAATGAGGCATATATTGGTGTTTTGATTGATGATATTGTTACTAAAAGTACAAATGAACCATATAGAATGATGACATCTCGTGCTGAATATAGACTGTTACTTAGGCAAGATAATGCTGATTTGAGGTTGACTCAAATAGGACATGATGTAGGATTAATATCTGATGAAAGATATGAAAAATTTTGTGAAAAAAGAGAAAATATAGAAAAAGAAATTCAAAGAGTAAAAAGTAAAATTATAAAGCCAACGGAAATAGTTAATAATTTATTAGAAGAAAATAATTCTTCTAAAATTGAGACTGGGGTAAAATTATCAGATTTGTTAAAACGCACGGAACTGACATATGATGCATTGGAATCAATTGATGAAGATAGACCAGTTCTTACAAAACAAGAAAAATTGGAAGTTCAGATACAAATAAAATATGAAGGATATATCAAGTTACAATTAGCTCAGGTTGAAAAGGCTAGTAAATTGGAAAATAAAGCAATTCCAGATTCCATTAATTATAATGATATTAAAGGATTGAGAATAGAGGCAAGACAGAAACTAGATAAATTTAAGCCAATATCGGTTGGTCAAGCTTCAAGAATATCAGGAGTTTCACCAGCTGATATATCCGTATTGTTAATATATTTAGAGCAACAAAAAAGAAAGTAAAGTGAGTGATATAGTATGGATAAGATTGTTTTTTTTGAAATATTAAAGGCACAGGCGAATAAAATCGATATAAAATTGAAAGAAAATGAGTTAGAAAAGTTTTATTCTTATATGAAGAGTTTGATAGAATGGAATAAAAAAATAAATTTAACTGCTATAACTGAACCAGAGGACATTATTAGAAAACATTTTATAGATTCACTAACAATTAATAAATATATAGATGAAAATATGAAGGTAATAGATGTTGGAACTGGGGCAGGTTTTCCTGGTGTGCCTTTAAAGATATTAAGAGATGATTTGGATATTACATTATTAGATTCATTAAATAAAAGATTAATATTTTTAGATGAAGTAATTAAGAAAAATGATTTAAAAAATATTAAAACAATTCATTATAGGGTAGAAGATGTGGGGAAGAGTAAGAATTATAGAGAAATGTTCGATATTGCTGTATCAAGAGCAGTTGCTCCATTAAATGTTTTGGTTGAATATTTATTACCACTTGTAAAAATTAATGGGAAATGTATTTGCATGAAGGGAAGTAATGTAGAAGAGGAAATTAATATAGCCAAAAGTGCAATTGCAATATTAGGTGGAAAAATAGATATTATAAGTGAATTTTCATTGCCTAATTCAGATATGAAGAGAAATATTATAATTATAAGAAAAGTAAAAGATACACCGAATAAATATCCGAGAAAACCAGGAATTCCAAGTAAAGAACCAATTAGTTAAAGAAGTATGAAGATTTGTTGAAGCAAAAATTTACTTTGTAAATTTTCTGTGTAATGTTGTTTTTTATATAATTAGGAAAGTTTTACTTTCTTAATTATATAAAAATTGAAATAGTTTTGAAAAATTTATTGACATATTAATCATATAAAAATATAATTATATAATGAATGTTAATTTTATATGGAGGGATTACTTTGGGAAAAATAATAGCGGTAGCAAATCAAAAAGGTGGCGTGGGAAAGACTACAACGTCAATAACTCTAAGCGCTATGCTTGCAAAAAAAGGTAAAAGAGTATTATTAATAGATGCTGATCCACAGGGAAATGCAACAAGTGGTGTTGGAATAGAAAAAAATATGGAAAAAGCATCGGTATATGAACTAATAGTTGAAGATACACCTGTTAGTGAGGTTGTTGAAGAATCTAAAATAAAAAATCTAAAAGTATGCCCATCAAATATAAACTTAGCTGGTGCTGAGGTGGAGTTAGTTTCTATGGTATCAAGGGAACAAAGGTTAAAAGAAAAATTAGATGAAGTAAAGAGGGATTATGACTATATTATAATTGATTGTCCACCATCATTGGGTTTAATAACTTTGAATGCATTTACAGCAGCTAATAGTGTTTTGATACCAATTCAATGTGAATATTATGCATTAGAGGGATTAGGACAACTTATGAATACAATTGAAATAGTAAAAAAGCATTTAAATAAAGGTATAGAAATAGAAGGGGCTTTACTCACAATGTATGATATGCGAACCAATTTATCAAACCAAGTAGTAACAGAAGTGAAAAAGTATTTTGGAGATAAGGTTTATAAAACGGTAATTCCTAGAAATGTAAAGCTTAGTGAAGCACCAAGTTATGGTATGCCAATTACATTATATGATGCAAAATCAAAAGGTGCAAAATGTTATGATAAGTTTGTTAAAGAGTTGTTGAAAAATAACGATGTTGTCACAAAAGCAAAACATATGAAGTAAGGGGGAAATATAAATGGCTAAAAAAACTGGACTAGGAAAGGGATTAGATGCATTATTTGCAAATAATATAAATGATGATGATGAAATAAAAGATAATGAAGTGATTGAAAAATTAAAAATTACTGAAGTAGAACCTAATAAAAATCAACCGAGAAAGAATTTTGACAATGAAGCTTTAGATGAACTTGCTGAGTCAATAAAAAGGTATGGGGTAATTCAACCGATAATCGTAGTAAAAAAAGAAGACTATTATGAAATTGTTGCAGGGGAACGACGATGGAGAGCTTCAAAAAAAGCTGGATTAAAAGAGATTCCAGCAATTGTAAGAGAAGGAACTGAAAGAAAAAATAAGGAAATTGCATTAATTGAGAATGTACAAAGAGAAGATTTAAATGCTTATGAAAAAGCATTGGGAATAAAGGAATTAATGGATGAGTATGGATTAACGCAACAAGAAGTTTCAGAAGTATTGGGAAAAAGTAGAAGTAGTATTGCAAATACTGTAAGAATTTTGAATTTGGATGAAAGAGTTTTGGAATTTGTAAAAGAGGGAAAATTGGCAGAAGGACATGCACGTACTCTACTTGCAATAGATGAAAAAGATAAACAATATCAAATGGCATTGAAAATGATTGAAAAAGGTGCAACTGTTAGAGAATTTGAAAAAAATGTTCAACATAAAAAAAATAATAAGAAAAAAAATGATAAGTATGAAGCAATATTTAGAGATATAGAAGATTCATTTCAAGGCTTTTTTGGAACAAAAGTAAAATTAGAACCAGGTAAAAGAAAAGGAAAAATTGTTATAGAATATACTTCAAATGATGATTTAGAAAGAATTTTAGATCTTATTAAATAAAGGGGAATCAATATGGAATATATTTTTGAATTTACAAAAACAGATACTTTCTCAATAATTGTACTGATTTGTATAGTATTGTTACTTTTTTTATATATAGTAAATATTATAAAGTTATCTAAAATAAGGAAAGATTATAAGCTATTTATGAAAAAAATTGGAAATGGAAATGATATACAAGAAACGATTGAAAAGTATATGGAAAAAATAAAAAATGTAGAAGAAGAAAATAATAATTTGAAAAAATATTGTAATAGGCTTGATAATACAATTGCAAAGTGTGTTCAAAAAATTGGAATGGTGAGATATAGTGCATTTAAAGATACAGGAAGTGATTTAAGTTTTACATTAGCATTATTAAATGAGGAAAATACAGGTGTTGTATTAAATGGAATTTATTCAAGAGAAATGTCAAATATATATGCAAAGCCAGTGGAAAAAGGAATTTCTACATATACTTTATCAGAAGAAGAAAAAGAAGCAATACGTAAAGCTGTAAATGATTAATATAATTTTAGTAATTTACCAATTATACATTTACACGATTTGAGGCAGTCTCACGCATTATTATTAGTAAAAATGGGAGTGCAACCCAAAGAGATTTCTCTTAGATTAGGGCATAGCAATATAGGAATAACAATGGATTTATATGAAGAAACAGATAGAGAAGTAGCAAATATGTTTAATGAATTAATAAATTCAAACTAATGGTTAGCAAATAATTAAAAATCCAAAAATTTCTATTGACAAGTGTGGTCAAAATGTGTTAATATATATACTGTTACCGACTAATGTCGGTAACACACGCAGAGGTGGTCGAGTTGGTTTATGGCTTTCGTAAACAAATTCCACACAGTAATTTTAAATGTTAATAAATA
>CANQZT010000050.1 GCA_947628335.1 uncultured Clostridia bacterium
CTTCCTTCTTTTTTTAATCTATTTTTTAATACTGACCAATATTTTCTTGGCTCTTTACTATCAGTTAAAGCACTAACTACATCAACCACACTAAAATAATATTCTTCTTTTTCAGCATCCCAAATACTTCTTATTTCTTTTCCTTCAAAAAGATTTGAAATTGTTTCCAATCTATTTTTTTCCATTTATGTATCATTCCTTTACAACTTAATTATTTGATCCATTTTGTCGACTTCGACAAAATGGTTTGAAGTATTGATATTACTATTCTTACAATCTATTTTCATCAATATTTTTAATATATTCAAATGATTTATTATTTTTATTTATTTCTTTCATTAATATCATCTCCATTTTTTATTTTGGTATGATTATAGAACGATTGTTTGTAAAAGTCAAGTCATTTTTTACTTATCTAGTTATTTACTTACTTTAACCCAAAAACAAACCTCAAATATAATTTTAACAACAATTATACTTGAGGTTTACTATATATTAGCAATTAATAATCTTAATTAATATAAATAATTTTGTGGGTTTTGTGCTATTCCATTTACTCTTATTTCTAAATGCAAATGATTTCCTGTTGAACGACCTGTACTACCAACTGCACCTATTACTTCTCCTTGAGATACTTTTTGTCCAACTTTTACATATAATGCACTACAATGACCATATGCTGTTTCTATTCCATTTCCATGTGATATTACAATGTAGTTTCCATATCCACTTGTTCCATAACTTGCTGTAACTACTGTCCCTGATGCTGCTGCCTTTATCTGTGTTCCTTTTGGTGCTGCTATGTCTAGACCTTTATGTGTTGTTCCCCATCTACTTCCAAATCTTGAACTAATTGTACCTGATATTGGCTTTATTAAATTTATGCCTAATGCTATTTTTTTACTGCTACTGTTATAACCTGATGCATATCTAACTGCTCCAGATGACGATGATTTTGTAGTTGTTGGAGTTTCTACTTTTTCATACAGTTTTGATATTATTTCTTCTTTTGTTACAGTTTCTTTTGCTTCTACTTCATATTTTTCTATTATGCTTAAATCATCTTTATTTGCACTGTTTTGATCTTTTAAACTGTTTATAGCTTCTTCAGCTTCCTCAAATGTAGCTACATATAACTTTTCTTCACCTGAATCTAATATTGCATAATATTTATAATATGGAGTTCCTGATGATTTTACTATATTAAATATTTCGTTATCGTTTTCTTGTATATCCTTTTTTAATAAGCATAATTTATATTCTGGTAAGTTATCTACCTGAACAAATGCTATATTTTCTCCATCTCCATTTTCAATATAATCATTAATTTGCTGTTGTAGTTTACTTTTGTTTTTTGTGTGACCTACAAATTCTCCATTTATTGAAACACTGTATGTAGGTTTATAAACTGCTACTACTATTCCTATTATTAAACATCCTGCTATTACCGTTAGGGAAATAAGCTTTATCCAACTTCGTATATATATGAGTATTTTCTTTAGTATATTCACTATTTTTACACTCCTTATTCTTATTATATGCTTAATTTTATATTAACTATTTTTTTTCTACAATTACTATATTGGATTATTTTTAGTCTTATTTCTTAATTTTTTTGATTTATCTCTTTTTTACTTTCTTTTTCTCTTCTTTGTAATATTTTTGTAATATTTTTATTTTACTAGGGATTTGTGACTTTTATCTTAATCTATAATTTCAAGACCTGCATATTTTGCCATTAATCTCTTATGACCTACTTTATCAAATGTAATGTCTACCTTTAAATCGTCTCCTTCTGCTTCTACATAGTTTATTTTTCCTTCACCAAACTTTTTGTGATATATACGTTTTCCTGCTTTATATTCTGATAAATCTATATTTGTATTTTGTTTTGGTTTTAATGAATTCAAAAAACTTTCTGCAGTTCTAAATGAAAATCCTTTATTTTGTGATTTAATTTTATCTTTCGGCTCTTTTTGTAATTTTGTTGTTGTCTCACCATATTCCCATGTATAACTTGTATCTTTAAATTTACTCTCTTTATTATTGTCAATTTCTTCTAATCCTTCTGCACAATCTTGTGGAATTTCTGTTATAAATCTTGATATTGCATTATAGCTTGTTGAACCAAATATCGTTCTTCTCTTTGCACATGTTAGATATAAATTGCTTTTTGCTCTTGTTATTCCTACATAGCAAAGACGTCTTTCTTCTTCTAACTCTTTTGGCTCTCCTATTGACTTGTAACCCGGAAAAATTCCTTCTTCCATTCCTACTAAAAATACAACTGGAAATTCTAGACCTTTTGCACTGTGTAGAGTCATTAATGTTACGGAATCTTGCGTTTCTTCTAAATTATCTACGTCACTTGCCAGTGTAATTCCTTCTAAGAAGTCTCCTAATGTACTGTCTGCTTCTTGTTCCTCAAATTCTATTGCTACCGTTAAAAATTCTTCTAGGTTTTCAATTCTGTTTTCAGCCTCTACTGTATTTTCTTGCTCTAATGCTTTTGTATATCCTGTTTTATTTAAAGTTTCCTTTATTAATTCTGATATTTGTAACTGGCCTTCTAATACTTTTAACTCTTCTATTGTTTGTATAAATTCTCTTGAATTTGCATAAACACGAGCTAATCCATATTGATCTGCATTTTTTATTACTTCATACATTGATATTTCATTTTGTATTGCTATTTGTGATATATTGTCTAAACTAGTTTTTCCTATTCCTCTTTTAGGCTCATTTATTATTCTTGTTAAACTTAAATTATCATTTGTATTATGAATTAATCTTAAGTATGCTATTATGTCTTTTATTTCTTTCCTTTCATAAAATTTTAGACCACCTATTATTTTGTATGGTATATCTTCTCTTACTAAAATTTCTTCTATTGCACGTGATTGTGTGTTCATTCTATACAAAATTGCAAAATCAGAATAATTATCCATTTTTTCTCTTTTCAAATAACGTATTTGCTCTGTTATAAAACGAGCTTCATCATATTCATCATCTAGTTGTTGTATTTGTGGTAAATCTCCTTTATCATTACCGAGTCCATAGTTTTTTTTCGTATTTTGTTTCATTATTTTTTATTACTGCATTTGCTACATTAAGTATACTTTTTGTACATCTATAATTTTGTTCTAGCTTTATAATTTTGGTTCCTGGAAAATCTTTTTCAAAGTTTAGTATGTTTGATATATCTGCTCCTCTAAATGAATATATTCCTTGATCATTATCTCCTACTACTGTTATATTTCCATATTTTCCTGCAAGAAGTGATACTAACATAAATTGTGCTTTGTTTGTATCTTGATATTCATCTACTAGTATATATTTAAATTTTTCTGAGTAATATTCTAATACATCTGGATTTTCAGTTAAAATTTTTATTGTAAAATTTATAATGTCATCAAAATCTATTGCGTTGTTTTCCTTTAATCTTTTTTGATACATTTCATATACTGTTCCTATTTTCTCTTTTCTAAAATCTCCATTTGCTCTTGCAAGATATGTATGTGGCTCCAACATTTCATTTTTAGCATTACTTATTTCAAATTGAATTGCTCTATCTGTAAACATTTTGTCGTCTATTTTTAAGTCCTTCAAACAATTTTTTATCATTGCTCTTTGATCACTTGTGTCGAATATGACAAATGAACTTTCATATCCAATTCTATCTATATATCTTCTTAATATTCGTACACATATAGAGTGAAACGTTCCTATCCACATATCTCTTGCAGCTTCTCCAACTAACTTTTCTACTCTTTCTTTCATTTCATTTGCTGCTTTATTAGTAAAAGTTATTGCAAGTATGTTCCATGGTTTAACATTTTTTTCTTGCATTAGATATGCTATTTTATGTGTTAATACTTTCGTTTTTCCACTTCCCGCTCCTGCAATTACTAAACTTGGGCCCTCATAGTTTACTACTGCTTCATATTGTCTATCATTTAATCCTTCTAATATTTCTTGCATTTTTTTCTCCTTTTTATTTTATTTTCTCTATAATTTTATCTAAACATTTATCAATCTCTGCTATACAAAATCTATATGTTGCTATATCATATCCCCATGGATCTCGTATATCTTTGCTTTTTTCATCACTATCTATATATTCCTTCATTGTATATACTTTGCCTTGTAAATCTGGATACATTTGCAATACATTATATTTATGTGACATAGTTGCACAAAGAATTAAATCCATTTCTTCTATTTTTGAATTTCTTATATTAGTTGCTTTATGTTTTTTTAAGTCTACACCATATTCATTTGCTACTTCTACTGCATTATCTGTTGCATTATCACCACTTTGTGCAAATATCCCACATGAATATATTTCTATATTTTCTAATTTGTTATCTTTTATCTTTTTTTCCATCAGCCAATGTGCCATTGCGCTTCTACAAATATTTCCAGTACATATAAACATTATCTTCATTTATTGGTCCTCCTATCTTATTGTATGTTTCCTTTACGATTTTCTATTATATAATAAAAATTTCACTTTGTATATTACAAAGTGAAATTTTTTATTTATATTTTTTTATTTAGTTTCTTCAGCTTTTTTATTTTTAATTATATCTACTGCATATGTAATTGCCAATGTAACTATTGTTATTAATATTAATATTCCTATGTATTGACCTCTGAAATTTGTAGTTGTTGGTACCAAAATTTCTCTTAACAATTTTATTGTATATGTCATTGGTAATAAATTCGTTAATCCTTGGAATCCTTTTGCAATTGTCTCAGTTGGGAAAGTTCCTCCAGATGCTGCAAGTTGTAATACAAGAATTACTAATGCAACAAATTTTCCTACATCTCCAAAGTTTCTAATCAAGAATTGTATTATACTCATGAATGTTATTCCTATTAAAGAACTTGCAAAGTAGTATAATGCAACATTTTGAACTTCATATCCTAATCCCATTTTTAACAATGCTCCTGTTATTATTCCTTCTACAGCCCCTATTAATATATATAATATATTTTGTAGTAATTTATTCTTGCTATCGCTTCCAAATACACCAAATCTATTTTTTTGGTCATAATATAAAACTACATAACACATTAATGCTCCAACCCATAACCCTATTGATAAGAATAATGGAGTAAATGCTATACCGTATGAGTTTACTTCTCCATATGCTTCTGTTTTAAATTCTACTGGATTTTCTGCAAATTCTTTTAGACCATCTAAACTCTCTAGTTGTTCATTTGTATCATCTAAACCTTTATCTATTTCATTTTTAAATGTTTGTACTCCACTTACTAACTGTGTACTTCCATTATATGCTGTCTTTGTTCCATCAGCAAGTGTATTAAGTGCTGTTTTTACTTGTTTTGAACTTCCATCTAATGTTTCAAGACCTGAGGTTAAACTATCACTTCCTGCTTGTAATTCTGAAGCTCCTGCATTTAATTTTTTTACACCTGTACTTAGACTTGTTGTTCCTTCTTTTACCTGTGCTAATGCTGTTCTCAAACTTTGTATACCGTCTGTTAATGCTGATATGCCACTTGTTCCGTCATATAGTGTTCTTGTTCCATCATATAATGTTTGCATTCCACTTTTTACTTCTGCTCCTGAACCTGCAATTTGCATTGCACCTAATTTTAATTCTTTTACATTTTCGGTTTTTGTGGTTAATCCTGTTCCTGCTGTTTTTAATTGTTTTCCAATTTCTGTTATTTTTGTAATATTTCCTTGTACTTGCTCATTTCCTACTGCTTGTGTTGATAATGTTTGTAATAATTGGTTTACACTATCTATATATTGATCCACATTGGTTGCATATTTTTCTGCACCTTCTATATAATCTACTGTTCCATTTGCAACTTTTGTACTTCCTTCTACATATGTTGTAACCCCACTATTTAATTCATTTGCACCTTGATATAATTTACTTACTCCACTCGATAGTGCAACTATTCCTTCTCCTCCTTCTTGTGAAAGTTTGTCTGCTCCTTCATTAATTTGTGATATTGCTGAATCTAGTGATGTTGATCCTGTTGCAAGTGTTTCTACACCTTCGCTTACTTGATTAATTCCTGCATTTAACTGTTTGCTTCCATCTGATGCAGAACTTACTCCTTCATCAAATACTGTATAACTACTATTTAATGTATCGGTTCCTTCTTGTATTTGTTGTAGACCATCATTTAAACTTTCTGAGCCATCTAATATTTGACCTGCTCCATCTGATATTTCTTGTAATTTGTCTGGCACCTCTTGTAATTTATCTGATAATGTTTCTACTATTTTGCTGTTAACTTTTTCTTCTAAGTTAAGCTCCATAGTTTTTACACCACTATTTATTATTTGTGTTGCTAAATAGTTTGTTGCTTGGTTTGGACTATATACTATTGTTGGCGTCTGTTTTTCTTTTGTTGATGCACTATTTAAACATTTTGTAAAATTTTCTGGTATATTTATTGTTGCATAATATTTCCCTTCTTCCATTCCTTTTTTTGCTTCTTCACCGCGTTACTTCACATATGTTAAATGTACCACTTTCTTTTAATCCCTCTACAAATTCTTTTCCTTGGTTTTGACCATCTTCACCTTCATCTAAATTTACAACTGCCACATTTACTCCTGTTAAATCCCCATATGGATCCCAATATGATTTTAAATAGAAAAAGCTATAGATGATTGGTATAAATAATACTACGATGAAAACGATTACTTTCATAACATTTTCTTTTTTCATTTTATAAAACTTCCTTTCTTAATCCTTTTTCTAATATTTCTGAAATACTATTTGCTATCATTTGTTCATCTAATTCTTTGCTTTCGTTATCCCATTCTACTATAAGTGCAATATACATTTTGTAAATTAAAAATGTTGTTATTTCTAAATCTTGATATTGTATATAGCCTTTTTCTTTTGCTAAGATTAATTTTTGTTTTATATAGTCCTTTATTTGCTGATCTACTAATTTCATATTATTTATTAATATTGGATTTTTAAGAAATTCTGCTTCGCGTGCAATTATGTTTAAAAATTCTCGATCTTTTCTGTATTTTAGTAATTTATAAATTGCTTCATTTATTTTTTCGAAAAAGCTTAAGTGTTTTTTTTCTACTTCTTCAATTATTTCTTTCATATTTTCTATTTCTTCAACTATAAAATATTCTAGTAATTCTTCTTTACTTGAAAAATATGTATAAATTGTTTTTTTCGTTACACCTGCCTCTTTTGCAATCTCGTCCATTGATACTTTTTTAAACCCAAATTGATGAAATAGTTTCCTTGATGTCTGTATTATTTGCTCTTTCTTCATTCGATTTCTTTTCACCTCCTTTTTACACTTGTATACCATTTCAGTTATTTAGTATACTACATTTTATGTATATTGTCAACAGTTTATTACATTTTTTATACACTTTTTGTATAATTTGGCTACAATAAATAGGAAAACTATATATAGTTTTCCTATTTATTGTAATTCGAATCAATTTTATACTGTTGTTGCTAATATTCCTAATATAAATCCTATTATGTTTCCTATACTTGACATCCTTCCTTTATATAAATTGTTCGATTCTGGTATTAATTCCCCTGATACTATATATAGCATTGCTCCTGCTGCAAATGACAAGCATATTGCTATTATTTTATCTGATATAGTTCCTATAAATGCTCCAAAAAATGCCCCAATTCCTGTTGTTACACCAGATAAAATCACATAAAATATTACTTTTACTGCATTCATTCCTCCATTTTTCATTGGTACTGCCATTGATATTCCTTCTGGTATGTCGTGCAACAAAATTGCAATTGCGAGTGAATAACCTAGTTTTATTGATGCACCAAATCCTGAGCCTATTGCAAGACCTTCCGGAAAGTTATGTAATGCAAGACCTATACTTACTATTATTCCTGTTTTTAATAATGTATTTGTATTTCTTTTATTATTTATTTTTGTATTGAATTTATTTTGTACCAATATATCACATAATATCATGCTTATTACTCCAAATATTACTCCTAGTATTACTAATGAAATTTGCGATATTTCTAGCGCTTCTGGTATTAAATCAAAACATACTATTGATATCATTAGACCCGATGCAAGTGATAGTATAAAACTTAAAAATTTGTTTGATGTGTTTTTGAATGTTATTCCTATTATACCTCCTAATGTTGTTCCAAATGTTCCAAAGAATAACCCTATCAGTGTTGTTTTTAATAAATATCCCATAAAAAAATCTCCAATCTATTATTTATTTTATGATTGGAGTTTTTTTTTATTCTTCATTACCTTTTAATCTCTCTGCTCTGTCTGCTGCAATTAATGAATCTAGCATCTCATCTAAGTTTCCATTTAAAAAGTCTTCTATTTGAAAAATACTCAAGCCAATTCTATGGTCGGTTATACGCCCTTGTGGATAATTATATGTTCTTATTTTTTCTGAACGGTCTCCACTTCCTACTTGGCTTTTTCTTTCATTTGCAAGTTCTGAATCTCTTTTTTGTTTCTCTATTTCATATAATCTTGAACGTAATAATCTCATTGCATATTCTCTATTTTGTACTTGCGAACGTTCTGTTTGACATTCTGCTACAAGTCCTGTTGGTATGTGTGTTAATCTTACTGCTGATGAGGTTTTGTTTATATGTTGGCCTCCTGCTCCTGATGCTCTAAACACATCCATTTTTATATCTGCTGGGTTAATTTCTATTTCTACATCCTCTACTACAGGAAGAACTGCGACTGTTGCAGTTGATGTATGTATCCTTCCACTAGATTCTGTATCTGGTACTCTTTGAACACGATGCACTCCACTTTCAAATTTTAGTCTACTATATACTCCTTTTCCTGTAACCATAAATGATATTTCTTTGTAGCCTCCAAGACCTGTCTCGTTTTCATTTAAAACTTCCAACTTCCAGTGTTTCTTTTCTGCATACATTGAGTACATTCTAAATAGTGTTCCTGCAAATAATGCTGCCTCTTCTCCTCCTGCACCTCCTCTTATTTCACAAATTGCGTTTTTGTCATCGTCTGGATCTTTTGGGATTAATAATATTTTTAATTCTTCTTCTATTGTTTTTAGTTTTTCTTTTGCCTCTAACATTTCCATTTCAGCTAAGTCTTTTATTTCTTTATCGTCTTCTTTCATCATTTCACATGCTTCTTCATAATTTTTTTGTACTTTTTTATACTCTCTATATTTTTCTACTATTGGTGTCATATCTGAATGTTCTTTCATTAGTTTTTGCCATTCACTTGTTTTTGAAATTACTTCTGGATCACTAATTTTTGTCGTTAACTCTTCATATCTTTTTTCTACGTCCTCTAATTTTTGAAACATTTTTATTTCTCCTCTTAATTTTTATTCCTTTAGTATTATACACAATTTTTTCCAATTTATCAATATGCAACTTAAATATC
>CANQZT010000051.1 GCA_947628335.1 uncultured Clostridia bacterium
TTCATTTATAATATTACCAATATCTATTGTTTTTGTCAATTTATATTTACAAACATTTTTCTTTATTATATAATTGCTTTCAATATTGTAATTTTATTCAAAAGAAAAAGGAGAAAATCAAAGATATGGCAGATGATATAAAGATTGTTCAAAATAAAAAATATAATATTAAGTTATTTCCTATTTATAAAGCAATTTCCTGGGATTTATTATTTTATTATGCAGTAATTTTTCTTTTTTTAACTGGAATAAAAGGAATTAGTGCATCTACTGTATTATTTTATGATGCATTTTATCCAATTTTTAAATTTATTATTCAAATCCCTTCAACTCTTATAATAAACAAACTTGGAAATAGAAAAGCTCTTATTCTTGGTAATATATTAGTAAGTACAAGTATTTTAATAATAATACTTGCTGACGAATTACCTATTTTAATTTTATCACAGTTTTCTTCTGCTTTTGGATTTGCACTTAAAAATTTGGCAGAAACTAATTTGTTATATAGCTCTATTGAAAAATCTACCAAAAGAAATGATTTATTTTCAAAAATAGATGGAAGAAGCTCTTCTTTTTACTATTATATTGATGCTATAACTTCTTTAACTACTGGTTTTTTATTTATTATAAATGGATATTTTCCTATGATACTTTGTTTTTCTATTTGCATAATTTCTACTTTGCTATCTTGCAAATTTAATGAAATAAGTAGCACTGATGTAGAAAAAATATCTATACGAAAGAATTTTATAGATTTAAAACAACGGATTTAAATTTATATTCCAATCTAACAGATTAAAAAGTTTAATTATTTTTTACTCTTTATTCTCTGCTATTATATCTTTACGTTCAAGTTTGAGTAGCAGTTTATTTACCGATATTGCTTTACCTGCGCAATACTTTGGAATAATTTATGCTATTTCTCAAATTATATCTGGTATTTGTGCATGGAGAGCAAATTGGATTCATAACCGTTTTAAAAATAGAACCTTAACAGTTTTGGGGTTAGGCATAACTTTTTCGATGATTGCAATTGGGTTTCCACAATATATTGGTTTTAATTATGGTTTAACTTTAGAAGTAGTCTTACTTATGCTTGCCTTGCAATGTGCTATTAAAGGACCATATTCTACTCTAATGTCAAGGTATTTAAATAGTTTTGCAACTTCCTCTATGAGAACAAAAATATACGCTGCTGCAGAACTTCCTTATTGTGTTGTACGAGCTTTATTATGTTTTATTTCTTCTGCATTATTAGATATTACAAACACTTCATATGTATACATTGTTCTTGGATGTATTTTTAGTGCAATTATGATTTTACTATTAGAACGAATGAAACACACTGTTGGTTTAAAACCTGAAGAATATCCTGAAAAAGATATAAAATTTATTGAACTTCATTAACACAATCAGTTGTATAGAAATCGGTCAAAAGACTTGTAAGTGTTTCTTCCACTTACAAGTCTTTTATTTACAAAATCTATGTTTTCCAATTGTTATAACATGTGGTCTTGACCATATCCACTTGCTAGTTGCAGTTGCTGGATTGAAGTAATATATTGAGCCATATGATGGATCCCATCCATTTAAAGCATCTTGTGCTGCTTTTTTAGCTGTACTATTAGGAGTTAAATTAATTTGACCATCAGAAACCACATCAAATGCTCCACTTTGATAAATAACTCCTGCAATTGTATTTGGAAAGTTAGAATTTTTTACTCTGTTTAATACAACTGATGCTACAGCAACTTGCCCTGCATATGGCTCTCCTCGAGCTTCTCCATATACTAGTCTACTCAATAAATTTAAATCACTTGAATTAGAAGAAGATCCCGAATTGCCTGCTGAATTATAAATTCCCATAGCTTCTAGAGTTTTTGTTCCTGCAATTCCATCTGCAGTAAGCCCATTTTTTCTTTGGAAATATTTTACTGCTTCTAAAGTTTTGCTTCCATATATTCCATCTATGCTTCCGTTGTAATATCCCCAACGCTTTAATTTTGTTTGAATATTTTTAACTTCCTCTCCTCGTGAACCATACCTAGATAATGCCTGTACCATATTTACATTAAATATATTATAAAGCAAAAATAATAATATAACTGAACAAATACTAATAATTGCTATTCTATTCCTATAATTTTTATTTCTTATTTTTCTCAAAAAAATTCACCTCTTAGGAAATACTATTTTTTAGTATTTTCTCCAAAAAAGGTGAATTTATACAAAATTTTATTTTTAGAATATTCCTACTACTTGTCCATTTTCATCTATGTCTATACTTTCTGCTGCAGGTACTCTTGGAAGACCTGGCATTGTAAATATTTTTCCTGTTAAAATTACAACAAATCCTGCTCCTGTCCTTAAATTTACTTCTGAAACATGAATTTTAAATGGCTCGCTACATAATAAATTTTTAGGATCATCTGAGAATGAATATTGTGTTTTTGCAATACATACTGGAAGATTTCCATATCCTAACTTTTCAATATGTTTTATTTCTTCTAATGCTGATTCTGAAAATTCTACTCCTGATGCCCCATATATTTTTGTTGCTATCTTTTCTACCTTTGTTTGAATGCTATCATTTAAGTCATACATATATGTTAAGTTATCTTCTTTTTCACATAGCTCTACAACTTTTGATGCTAAATCTTCTGCTCCTTCTCCACCTTTTCCCCATGCTTCTACTAAACTTAAATTAATTCCTTTTTCTTCTAATTTTGATCTTAATAAATCAATCTCTGCTTGTGTATCATCTACGTATTTATTGATTGCAACAATAACATTTAATCCGAATTTATTTCTTAAATTATCTATATGTCTTAATAAATTATGTAATCCTATTTCTAATGCTTCTAAGTTTTCTTTTTGTATGTCTTCTTTTGCAACACCCCCATGATATTTCAATGCTTTCATTGTTGCAACACAAACTACTGCAGATGGTTTTATTCCAGCAGTTCTACATTTTATATCTAAAAATTTTTCAGCACCTAAATCTGCTCCAAATCCTGCTTCAGTTACTACATAATCTCCAAGTTTTAATGCCATCTTTGTTGCCATAATGCTGTTACATCCATGAGCTATATTTGCAAATGGTCCTCCATGAATAAAGGCTGGTGTATGTTCTAAAGTTTGTACTAAATTTGGTTTTATTGCATCTTTTAGCAACACTGCCAAACTTCCTTCTGCTTTTAAATCTTTTACTCTTATTGGCTCATCACTATAATTGTATCCAACAATGATATTGCTAATCCTTTCCTTTAAATCATAAATATCTTTCGATAAGCATAAAATTGCCATAATTTCTGAAGCAACAGTTATATCAAATCCATCTTTTCTTGGAACAACATTTTTTTCACCAGATAATCCACACTCTATCGTTCTTAGTTGTCTATCGTTTAAATCTACACATCTTTTCCATAATACTTTTTTAAATCCTAATTTATTTCCAAAATAAATATGATTGTCTATTAATGCTGAAAGTAAGTTATTTGCAGAAGTTATTGCATGAATATCTCCTGTAAAGTGTAAATTTATATCTTCCATTGGAGCAACTTGCGCGTATCCTCCACCTGTTGCACCTCCTTTTATACCAAATACAGGTCCTAAAGATGGCTCTCTTAATGCCAGTACTGCATTTTTACCAATTTTTGATAATCCATCAGCAAGACCTATTGATATTGTTGTTTTTCCTTCTCCTAATGGTGTTGGATTAACTGCTGTTACTAATATTAATTTTCCATCCTCATTATTTCCAATTTTTTCAAATATTTTATCTGAAACTTTTGCTTTATATTTTCCATAATTTTCAAGATATTCTTCATCGATATTTAATTTTTCTGCCACCTCTGTTATTGGTTTTAATTTTGTTTTTCTTGCTATTTCAATATCGCTCATTTTTTCCACTCCTTTTATAATAATAATCCTGCTATAATTCCAATTAGCGCTCCTACAAATACTTGCGTTGGTGTATGACCTAATACTTCTACTAATTTCTCTTGAACTTGCAAATTTGTAAGACCTGGTGTATTAACAATTTTATTTAATAATGTTGCCTGTTTTCCTGCTGCTCGTCTTATTCCTGCTGCATCATACATTACAACGAAAGAAAATATAACAGACAATGCAAATATGGGACTTGTTATGCCTTCTGATTTTCCAATTAATGTTGCAAGTGAAGTTACTACTGCTGAATGAGAACTAGGCATTCCTCCTGCTCCCATAATTCTTTTAAAATTAAATTTTTTTGTCGTTACTAAATCCCATAGTACTTTAAATAGTTGTATCCCAAACCATAGTAAAAATGGAACATATAAGTATTTAAACTGCGTTATTTTTTCCATGTTTACCCCTTTCTACTTAACCTTTTTACAAAATTTGTCATTTCTACTTTTAATATTCCAATTATTCTATGTTAAACTCTTCTTCTGATACTCCATCTTCATTTTTTATCAATATTGATATTCTTTTTTCTGCATTTTCTAGAATTTCACTACATGTTTTTGATAATTTCATTCCTTCTTCAAACTTAGATACAGATTCATCTAAATTTAAATCTCCTTTTTCTAATTGATTTGCAATTAACTCTAATTCTTTTATTGTTTCTTCAAAATTCGCTTTGCTCATATATTATTTATCTCCTTTTATATATCAATTTTTATATAATTATAACATTTGGGCTTTTTTACTTCCATCTACAAATCTCAAATCTATTTCATCACCTTTTTTTACTTGACCTACAGATTTTACATTTTCACCATTAATCTGAGCAATACAATAACCTCTTGTTAATGTTTTTAGTGGACTTAATGAATCTAATCTTGCAATTTGCGTCATCATTTCACTTCTACTATCTTTATATTTGTTTATTATACTATTTTGTAAATTTTTTACAAATATATCTACTTTTATATATTGTTCATTGATACGTTGTAAAGGCTCTTTAAATGCGCTTCTTGCCATACATTTTTCATATCGCATTCTCATAATTTCTACTTTTTTCTTCAATGCAAGCTTCAAACGATTATTATAATTTAATAACTTTAATTTTAATTCTTCAACATCCGTTACTGCAAGTTCTGCTGCTGCAGATGGAGTTGGCGCTCTTAAATCTGCTACAAAATCTGCTATTGTAAAGTCTGTCTCATGACCTACTGCAGAAATAATAGGAAGTTCTGAACTGTATATTGCTCTTGCAACAATTTCTTCATTAAACGGCCATAAATCCTCAAGAGATCCACCGACCTCTTGCTAAGATTAATACATCTGCTAATTTTCTTTCATTCATATACTGAATAGCATTTGCAATCTTTTCTGCTGCCCCTTCTCCTTGAACTGGTACAGGAAACAATCTTATGTATACATTTGGATTTCTTCTTGTACTAACATTAATTATATCTCTTATAACTGAACCTGTTTGTGAGGTTAATACACCAATAACTTTCGGCATAAATGGAATCTTTTTTTTATGTTCTACATTAAATAAGCCTTCTAATTCTAATTTTTTCTTTAATTCTTCATAGGCTTTATAAAGGTTTCCCATTCCTTCTTCCTGCATAGCTTTGCAATATATTTGATATACTCCATCTCTCTCAAATACTGAAACTGTTCCAAATACCATTACTTTCATTCCATCTTTTGGAACAAATTTTAGGTTACTTGTATATGATTTAAACATTATACATTTTATTAAAGAATTATCATCTTTTAGGGTAAAGTATAAATGACCTGTATAATGATTTTTAAAATTTGATATTTCACCTTTTACCAATACGTTATTTAAATATTCATCTCCTGCCACTTTATCTTTTATATATTTATTTAAATCACTTACTGATATTGCTTCATACTTCATATTATTCCCCTTACTCTAAAATTAAAGGAAGATGCCAATAAATATGTACTATTTGTTAACTTCCGACATCTTTCTTTAATTACTCTTCTATATTATCTTTTACAACACTTGCTAGTATTCCATTTATAAATGAACGAGAGTTATCTTCCCCATATTTTTTAGAAAGTTCAACTGCTTCGTTAATTGCTACTTTATATGGTATCTTTTTGTATATGATTTCATAAATTGCAAGCCTTAACAATGATACATTTATTTTTGGTATCCTTTCTAATTGCCAATCTTCTTTTAAATTATTTATTATATATTTATCAATATCTTTTTTATTCTTACTAATTCCACTCATAGTATCTTCTATATAGCTTACAATTTCTTCATTTGTTATTTTATTATTTTCTATATACAAATCAATTTGCTCTCTACTATAATCATGCTGAACTTCCATACTATATAATAATTTAAAAGCTTGTTCTCTAGCTTGCGATCTATTCATAATAATTCCTTTCTTAATTTTTTTATAGTCTATCTATAAAATTTTTTAATTTTTCTTTTACATCATATTTATTTCTTTGCACATAATTTCCAATAAATACTCCTAATGCTACTAATATAATCCCTATAATTAATTCATATAAACGTGTACATAAAATTATAATTGCAACAATTCCACCAATAATTGCTCCCTTATATTCACTTATAAAATTTTTAAAACCGTCCATTTATACCTCTCCTTTTGCAATTTTCTACGAATTTTCCATTGTAGGAGTAATATTTTTTATTTGAATATTAACTTCTTTTATATCTATATTCATTGTCTGTTTTATTATCTCTTTTATTTTTGTTTGCAATTTTAAAGATAATTCTGTTATAACAGCATCTTTTGTTACACTTAAAACAACATCAATATTTATGTCATTTGTTTTTGTTAGCAATACTTTTGAAGAAATATCCTGCACTCCATTTATTTCTTTTACAACTCCACTTACTAAGTTTTGTATTGTCTCTTTTGATATAAATAACTTTCCTTCTTCATTTTGTATTAAAATTCCATTATCAGATTCTTCTTTTGTTTCTGAATCTGAAATAAAGAAAATTCCTTTAATTGCAAGTAACATAAGTACTACAGATGTTCCTAATGCTATATTAGATGTCATTGAATCTCTATTTAAATTTGCTACGACTTCTTCTACTGGAATCCATCCAAATATAACTAAGCAAAATAGAATTGATAAAATTAGAATGATCCATGAAAATAGTACTAATATTATTTTATCTAATACTTTCATTATTATGTTCCTTTCTAATAAAGATCTTTATAACTATTCTTGTTTATCTTTTTCTTCTGTTTGTGTTTCTGTTCTAACTCCTTGTACATGAACATTAACAGCAACAACCTTTAATCCTGTCATTGTTTCTACAGCTTTTTTTACTCTATTTTGAATTTCAAAAGCAACATCTGGTATTCTTGTACCATATTCAACAATAATATTAACATCTATTTTTGTTTCTTTTTCACCAACATCTACTTTTATACCTTTAGATAAGTTTTTCTTACCACTTAATACTTCTGTAATTCCTCCTGCAAATCCTCCTGACATTCCTGCTACTCCTGGCACTTCTGATACAGCTACTCCTGCAATAACAGCTACAACATCATTAGATATTTTTATCCCATTATTATCTTGCCCTTCTATTAATACTTCCTCATTAGCATTTTCTACATTTTCATTTTCCATAATTTTTCCTCCTTATAAAAAATTGATATACTATTTTTACACTAATAGTATATCAATTTTTATAAAATTTTACAACCTATTTAATTAAATTTAATAAAATAAAACATTTTTGTATTTTATCCTACATTATTTCTCTTTTATGACTATATTTCAGCTTAGTTGCCATTCCACCTCTTATATGTCTCTCTGCTTTATTTTCATCTAAAATTTTTCTCACTTCTATTGCAAGGACTGGGTTTATCTTCTGTAATCTTTCACTTACGTCTTTATGTACTGTACTTTTACTAATTCCAAACTTTTTAGCTGCTCCTCTTACAGTATCTCCACTATCTATTATATAATGTGCTAAATTTACTGCTCGTTCTTCTATGTATATTTTTCCCAATTGAAAAACCCCCTTGTAAATACTGCTTGATTAATTGTATTCACATGAAGGTTTTATTATTCATTCATTTTTTTATGACCTAATATTTTTCTAATATATTTTTTGTTTTATACCTCATTTCTAATAAAGCATTAAAATTTTACTTTTAAAGCTTTACTAATTTTATTATTTAATTACCAATCCCAACTTTACAACTGGATTTTTCTCTGCTATAAAAACCTTCTTTATTTCAATACTTTCTAGAATAACTTGTGTGTATTGCAGTTGTGGACATTTTTCTTAGTCTTTATATATTTCTCTTCTATGTCTTATTTCTAAAACTAAAACCACAATTTCTTCATCTTTAATTTCACATATAATCCTATAATCTCCTATTCTATATCTCCACTGACCAAATCTATTCGAAGTCAATCCTTTGCCATGTATTCTAGGATTTTCCGTTCCTTGAATATTCTTTTCTAGCCATCCTATTATTAGTGAGTATATATGTCTATCTAATTTTTTCAATTGTTTCTTTGCATTTTCAGAATTTTGCTTTGAATTGTGATTTTATACCACCTTTTTCTCATATAAGTTAAAGATTCTGTTCCTCTTTTTTCTTGTTATAATCTGATGGAATTGGAATTTTCTTTTTACTTAAGTAATCTGCTATTTGCATTGTACCAAAACCTGCTAAATATTTTTTATATATTAGTTTTACAACGTTTGCTACTTCTTCATCCAGTTCCTAAATATTTTCCGAGCTTTCTCTTTGATTGCAAAACACTATTTATTTTTTTAGATATATCTTTTGCATACATCTCATTTAATATTGATTTAAATGGTGCGATATCATTATTTGATGTATCATAAGTCTTTTGTACTACCATATTGATTTTACCTGCTTCAATATCTGCTATCATTCTATTAAATGCAGGTTTATCAAAACTTGTACCACTTACACCATCATCAAAATATTCTGCAATAAAATTTAGTTTGTTTTCCTTAATGTACTCCATTAGCAGTGTACTTTGGTTTACAATACTTTCGCTTTCTTGATATTTTTCTTTTTCTTCATCTTCTCTTGAAAGCCTTATATATAATGAATTACACTTATACAGAGCAAAGTTCAAATTGAACTCTACTATAAGATTTTATCTTTCATCAAAATCTATTTTTCTTTCTTTATAAAACTTTATTTCTCCATTATCGTGAAAGAAACTATTTATTAGTTCTTTATTTTGAATATTATTTTCTAAAATCCATATACATTTACTTATAAAATTATGGGTAACAACAAGAACAGTTTTTTCTCCATCTTTTAAATGTATTTCATCAAGAAAACTTTTTACTCTCTTTAATCCTGCTGCTAGAGTTTCTACACC
>CANQZT010000052.1 GCA_947628335.1 uncultured Clostridia bacterium
CAGTTAATGCTTTTGCTACATATAATATAAAATCTGTTTTATCGTACGCTCCTAAAAACCCTATCTTTTTCATATTTCACTCCTATTCTTCAACTACGCTTGCATTTAACGAGTCAAAATATTCTTTTCTTGCTTGTTTTTGATTTGTTATTTCTTGTTCAACATTTGACTCTAAATTATCTTTTGCTTCTTCACTATAATCTCTTAATTGTCTATTTATATCCTCTTCTCTTCTTGTTCTTAACTCTTGTGTATATCTTTCTGCTAATCCTCTCTTAGCTTCTTCTGTTATATTTTTATCAGAATTAATTAAGTTAATTACTTCAGAACTTGGTACATACGTTGGAATAGCTTGTGCTTGGTTTCCTGGTTCTACATATTTCGTTACATATAATTTTGCACCTTTCATTTGATATGCTTCAACAATCGCATTACTCATAGCTACTGTTTCTTCTTCATATAAGTTCATCCATACCGTGTCTTCCGTTATATTTTCGACTTGTTTTTTTGATACTACAATATAGTCTTGTCCATTTGCTAATCTTAAACGTACATCTATGTAATCTCCTAAATCTAATTGTTGTTGTAGTATAAGCATATTATATTCTTGTAATCTTACATCATCAGTTACCTTGTTTTCTGGAGTTTCAATTTGTGCCTTAGATACAACAGTACCTTTTGTCATATCTAGTTTCGATATTGTATTTTCTCCTATGTCTGCTGCTGTAATGTAATCCGTAGGAATTACATCTTTTGATACTTTTACTTCTTTTAAAATAGATAAATTTATTAATTCTCCTGATTTTACATCACTGGTTAATACATATGCTGTTCTGGTAGCATCATTTTCCTCTTTTATTTGTTGTTGCAATTTTGTAAGTTGCATATATAATAAAGCGCATATTGCCGCTCCTATTAAAAGTCCTATTACTATACCTAATAATATTGAATTTCTTGCTTTTCTTTGCATTGGATTTGTTGCCATAGAAAATTCCTCCTTATATAAAATATGACATTTTATCACTTTACCTTTAATTTTACATCAATTTATTTTAAAAAGCAACTCTTTCTTTTTGGTGTCACTAAAAATTAATTGCATTGTAATATTGTTGTAATAATTATTTTTTTTGATTTATATACATATTGATAGCTTCTGCAACACCATCAGAATTATTATCACTTACAAATACATCTCCAATTTTATTTACCTGTAATATACTTCCTCCCATAGATACTCCTAATCCTGCATTTTCAACCATTTCTTTATCATTTATATTGTCACCTATCGCCATAACTTCTTCCTTCTTGATGTTCAATTTATTAATTAAATATTCTATTGCAGACCACTTATTAGTATTTTCTTTTGTTATTTCCGTATAATAATATTCAAGAGGTATCTCTTGACTTCCAAATTTTATGAATTTTTTTGACATATGTTCTACTTCTAATATATCAATTTTAGAAATTTGTTTTAATTTTCGAATAATACTTGAAAAAATAATCTTATCGCTATCACAAATAGTCATTTTTAATATATTTACATTTGGTGTTTCTTCTATATATTTTCTTATATCTTCCACAATATCAATGTTAGTTCTTTTTTCTTCTGGTTTTTTGCTATTTTCACTATCATAATATAAAACATTATAATTCAATGATTTAGTAACAACACTATTTTCTGTGTACAAATTATAATAAATACTATTGGCTTCACATATATCAATAATTTGTAAAACTTTTTCTTTTTCTAAAAAAGCATCATATATAATTTTTTCGTTTTGGACATCATAAATTAAAGTTCCATTTCCAGATATAATATATTTATCTGCACCAATTTCTTTAGCCATGTTTTTCACAGATTGTGGCATTCTTCCGAGATGCTAACACAACAATTACTCCATTTTTTGTTGCTTTTTTTATTGATTCTTTATTTTTTAAGCTAATTTCACCACAAGAATCAAGCAAAGTTCCATCTAAATCAATCGCGACAAATTTATACATATTTTTCACCCATTTCACATTTTTCATTTAAATTATAACTATAAAATAATTTTTTTACAATAAAAATTTAAAAAACTATAAAATTTTTAAATTTTCATAAAAAGAAGATATTTCCAGTTTAAAAATAAAATAAATGCGCATTCTAATTAACGTAGAAACAAGAAGTTTCTTCAATAATGTAAAATATTTTGCAGGAGGTGAAACAACAATGGCAAATTCAAACAGTAATTACAAAGCAGTTCCAGAAGCTATGGATGCTTTAGAAAAATTCAAATACGAAGTAGCAAGCGAAGTAGGTGTAACATTAAAAGATGGTTATAATGGAAATATATCTGCTAGAGATGCTGGTAAAATCGGTGGTAACATGGTAAGAAAATTAATACAACAAGCTGAAAACCAAATGATTGGTAAATAGTTATTATACTATTAGTTAGTAGATATTTGGTAGGAATATAATTTCTGTTTTTTTATATACATAAAAAGGCAGGACTTGTACTCCTGCCTTTTTTACTCTGGTTATTTATTATGTATTTTTATTATTTGTTCTTTTAATTCATCAAGTTCTTCTGTTAAAAATCCCCATATCATTGTCAAATTTACTCCTTCATAATCATGTACTATTCTATTTCTTAAAGATTTTAAACCTTGCCATTCTATTTGAGGATTTTCTTTTATAATTTCTTGACTAATTTTACCTGTCAGCTCTCCTATTTGACTTAAATTAAAAACGCATGCATTTATAGTTTTTTGTCCTCTTCAATTTTTTTTTGATTATATCCATCAATGAAATCTTTTAATTCATTTATATAAGCTAATATTTTATTTAATATTATATCATCTTTATTTTTCATATACTATCACCCCTGTTCTTTCTATTTCTTTTTCGATTTTTGAATTTTGATTTATTTCTGTTTTCTCTATTACATCAACTTCTTTATTTAATTTTTCTTTTATTTTTCCCATTATTGCATAAAATTTTAAACCTTTAACTTTTCCATTACTATCTAGTAATATATCTATATCACTATTTTGATTTGGTTGTTTCTTTGCATATGAACCAAATAATATTGCCTTTTCTACTTCTGTATTCCTTAATATTTCATATAATATTTCCTTTATTTCATCGATTGAATAAATTTTGGTTGTCATTATTTATCCCACCTTTCTTTTAGATTATTATAACATAATATAACATAATTGTTAATTTTATAAATTTATTATATATTTAAGCATATCCTTTACATAAAAAGGCAGGACTTGTACTCCTGCCTTTTTTTACTCTGGTTCAACCACACCAAAGTTTTTAGAATCTTTTAATTTGAATATAACATTTACTTTTCCTGTATCAACATTTATAAATGTATAGAAATTATTTTGTGGCTTATCTTGTAAAATTAATTTTGCATCTTCAACTGACATTGGTTTTGCTTCATAGTATAAAGTTTTTATAATTTCTCCTTCAACCTCACTTGATGTTTCACCCATATTAATAATTTCTTTTTGTTTTATAGAATCTTCCTTATTTTGTCTTTCTTTTTTTGTTTTCATTTTTCTTATTTGGCCTTCAAGTATGTCTATATCTTTATCAATAGCAGCATATAAATCTTTATGTGCTGTTACTGCTTTGTAGTTATAACCTTCTGCATTTACAAAGATATCTGCAATTTGTTCATTTCCTTCACATTTTATTGTTAATGTTGCATCAATATTCTCTCCAAAATATTTAACTAATCTTTCAAGTTTCTTTTCTAAGTATTCTTTCATTGCATCTGTTGCCTTAACATCTTTTCCTGTTATTTTAATATTCATATTTTTACTTCCTTTCTTATTTTGTTTTGTTCTTTTGTCTACAAAATGATTATATACTATATTATTTTTTTTTGCAATTTTTTTATAAATATTTTAATAATTAAATATTACATCTCTTCTAATTTATATTCCTTTTCTAATTTTTGATTTAAGTATAATTTGGATATAATCTCTAATTCCTTTATATTTTTTTCTTGAACTTGAAAAGAAAATAATTTTTTTGCTGGTGCAAGAACTATGTATTTTATTGCATCAACAGTTGCTCTGCTTACCTGTATAACGCTTGTATCCATTTTTCCACAAGCTCCACACTTAAATCCACTATCCTTTAAACTAAAGTATATTATATTTTCTTTTTCTTTACACACTACACAAGATTTAATATCTGGAGTATATCCCAATATGCACATTAATCGCAATTTAAAAATTGCAAGAACTAAGTCCATATTTTTTTCTGTTTCCGATAATGTATATAATGTATTTAAAAACAGTTGTAAGATTTTGAAACTATTTTCGTTCTCATGTGTTACATCATTAATTATTCTAGTAATGTGTGATGCATATCTTAGTTTATCTAAATCTGTTCTTAATTTATAAAAAATTTCAATTGTTTCACAAGAATTCATATGATATGTACTTGCTCCTTGGTAAAGCATATATTCTCCGAAGCATAAAAATTGACTGCCACTAAGCAAAGCACTTTTTGGTCGCCTTGCTCCCTTGGCAGCACAAGATATTTTCCCGTAATCCAGGTGTTAACATCGTAATCATTTTATCATAATCACCCATATTATTTTCTTGTATTACTATTCCATTTGTTTTGACTGTCCCCATTGTTTTCTTCACCATTTATTATATTTTTTTCTATATTTTCGATTTCCATTAATTCCAAAAAAGTGTTAATGTCACCTGTATTTTTAAAGGTATTCCATGCAATTTTTTTAATCACATTAATCCCCCCTTGTAAATTATAAAGTACTTGCATACCATTATCTTTAGGATTTATTTTAATTTTATTCATAAAATTAAAATCTTGTTAATTTTTTCTTTAAGGATTTCTTTTAATAAAATTTAAAATTTTTAACAATTGAATCTTTCTCCTGCCAATCTTCGTTTACTTTCACCCATGTTTTTAGATTTATTTTTGTGTCTAACATCTTTTCCAAATCTTGTCTTGCATACATTCCTATTTTCTTTAACATACTACCATTTTTTCCAATAATTATACCTTTATGAGAATTTCGTAAACAATATATAGTTGCCTCTACGTCATATATTTCCTCTTCTTTTCTATTTTTTCTTAATTCCATTTTATCTACTACAACATATAATCCATGAGGTACCTCATCATCTAATAACTTCAATGCCTTTTCTCTAATTGTTTCTTCTACAAGCTGTCTTAAAGTCTGATCTGTATATTCATCAATATCATAATAAGCAGGTCCTGGCTTTAGTAGCTTTTCAATTTCTGATAACACACTTTCAGTCTCTTCTTGCTTTAATGCAGATATTGGTACTACAGCTTCAAAATTATATTCTTTTCTATATATTTCAATTAATTTTAGTAATTTTTCTTTTTTCACCAAATCAATTTTATTAATTACTAGAATTGTTTTTCTTTTTGCTTCTTTTATTTTATCTAATATAATCCTATCTCCTTTGCCAATATCATCACTTGTTGCCTCTATTAAGAATAACACTACATCAACATCTGTTACACTTCCAAATGCAGTGTCTATCATAGTATTACCGAGTTTTGTTTTGGGTTTATGAATTCCCGGTGTATCTATAAAAATAATTTGCGAATGTTTCGTATTTACAATTGCACGTATCGCAGTTCTTGTAGTTTGCGTTTTATTTGTTGTAATCGCTACTTTTTCGCCAACTAATGCATTTAATAAAGTTGATTTTCCAACATTTGTCCTTCCTATAATTGATACAAATCCTGATTTAAATTCTTCCATTTGATCTTTCCTTTTATTTTTATAATTATATTTTACATTTTTTTATTTAAATTTTTTGTAAAATTTTGTAAACAATTTCTTATTTTTTTACTTAACTATTTATTCAATTGCAACTTTAGCATCTATAGGACATATTTGAATAAATGTATTTCCATCGTTTACATCAATTACATTACCTGATAAATCATTATATACTGTTTTTCCGTGTTCTTGATGATTTAGAACATGTAATTTCTATTGCTCGGCCATTTGTAATATAATAACCCTTTCTATCTCCTGTATTTTTTAGCCCCTGTCGCCCTTTGTTTTCTCCATCTTGCAATGTATAATTTTCTACAAATGTAATAATTATATTTTTTGTAGTAATATCTTCTTTTGTTTCCCAATCTTTCTGCTTGGTTTTATTTACATATCTTTCATATTTTTTTGTTTCTTCATTATATTCATATGTAACAGTATTTAAGTTAGAATATGGTATTTCAACTTTTTTTGCATATTTGCCTTCATCTAAATTTACCTCTTCTCTATTATATTTTAAAACACTTTCTTCATTTGAGGTCGTTCTATATCCTTTTTGTTTAGCTATATTTAATATATTCTTTGTGCTTGTTACAACATTATGTGGCGATGCTTTATCTTTTACTCTCCAAAAACTTGTACTACTTTCTGATATTCCATTAATATTATTTACTTTATATTTCGATATATCTGATTCGGCTTGTGGACTCCAACCATAATGAACATATATTGCATCATTTTCCAATGCATAGTCTAAAAAATAGTGACGTGAACTTCTTACTGGACCAATTTTTTCTATGTCTACTCCTTTAAAAACTGGCATAAGTCTGGTTTCTCCACCTTCTACTATTATTTCGTAAACAATATATGCTTTATTTAGACCTGCTTGAGGTCGTGCATCTTTTTGATTATCTATCATGACAGCAATTGGTCTATCTTTTCCTTTAAAAATATTTATTTCATTTTCTTCTACTTTTACTTCATCTGTTCCAAGAAAAGTCATAAAATTTGTAATCTCATTTTCCTCCGTTTTTTTACTATTAATTACCCTCATAGCTAATAAAATACCTGCAATAATTATTAAAATAACTAATATTATAACTAATACTGTAATTCCATTTTTTTTCATATTTTTTTCCTTTCTCTTAAGTTATATTTTAAATATATTTGTTATTGGTTCTAATGTTCCTAAATATAATATTGTAATTCCATATAATAAAATTACAACAAGTATCCCAACACATGCTCCTACTATAATTTCTGATTTGCTTCTTTTTTTATTTTCATATCTATTAAGTGCTATTAGTAATGCTAAAACTAACGATATTGTAAAAATTACAACATTTCTCGTTGTAAGCCATATTATAGTTAATCCTGCAAATGCTACTGCTGTTTGACCACTTGGCATGAAGTTTTCTTTTATAAACTTGTTTTTTTTGTTTGTTGACGCTGCTTTAATAGTAACTATTGTAATTACTGTTAATAAAACTGCAACAAATGCAAGATGCACTGGTGAATTTGCTACTTCATCTACTAGTTTAAGACCTATTGTACTTATTTTTTCAAATAATAAGAAATATGCAACAATAACTGCATTTATAGCTGTAAGAACAACCGCCCCTGCTCCTACGTCTTTTGCTATTTTTGCTTTTGGATGGTATAAATCTGTATATAAATCTACTACTGTCTCAATAGCTGTATTTATCATTTCGGCTACTAGTATTAAAACTACTGTAAACATTAAACATAAAAATTCTGCTCTGTTTAAATCAAAAAATAAACTAATTAGCATAACTATTACTGCAATTACTAATTGTTTCTTTATGTTTCCTTGTGTTGTTATTGCATAAATAATTCCATCTAATGCATTTTTCCATGCTTCTAAAAAACTATCATTTTTTAATTTATGGTCGTCGTTTTTTTCCTTCATTTTGCCTCCCTTATATCCTCATTATTTTTAATTCATTTAATATTTTTTCCTCTTTTTTTCTCATCTCTACTTTATCTTTTTCTATTATGTGATCATACCCAATTAAATGATAAAATCCATGTACTACCATATATGATAATTCTCTTTCAAAACTATGACCATATTCTTTAGCTTGTTCTTTTACTTTTTCTACTGATATCATAATGTCACCTAACACATCTTCTATTTTTTGTTCTTTTTTTATGATTTCACTAATTTCTTCTTTTTCAAACATCGGAAATGATAATACATCAGTTTCTTTATCTATATTTCGGAATTCTTTATTTGTTTTTCTTATATTTACTGGATTCGTTAGTGTTATGCTTATATACAAATTTGTGTTAATTAAATTTTCTTCTTCAAAACATTTAGAAATCACTCTTTTTATAACATTTTCATATTCCTTGTTTTCTTCTATATCTAGATATTCAATTTGTGCAATTTCTTTCATTATCATTATCCTTTCTCATTTTTTTACTTTAACAAAGGACAGACTAAAAGGAGTCTGCCCTTTATTATTTATGCTACTACTGTTTTCTTTCCTGTACACTTCTGCTTTAGTGTTTTGCACGAATTTTTTATTTTTCTCATAACTCCAAGTTCTACTAATTTTTCTTTATAAAATTTAATTATTTCTTCATATTTTTCGTTTTTCTTTTGTAATGCTTTTAAATCACTTTTTATAAACAATATCTCTTTTTGTTTTAAATATTGTTCTGGCTCTGAATTTTTTATTTTTTCAATTTTATTGTACTCTTCCCAAAATTTTTTATATTCTTCTCTTGCCTGTGGTTTATCCCAATATATTTTAGTTGATAGCAACTTAACGTTATAATCTTGTATTAAATTAATTAACATTTCATAAGCACTATTTTGCTTTCTACTTGTTTTTGCATTAACTATTAAATTTCTAGTATCTTTTAATAACTTAATATAGCATTGTTCTGCAACAATTAATGGTAAACTATGTGTAAATAATTTTCTACTAATTCCTAATAAAACTATTTTCTTTTCTATGATATCTTTTTCATCTAACTTACCTGCAAGGAATGTATTAAATTTCTC
The DNA here is from genome assembly GCA_947628335.1 of uncultured Clostridia bacterium. The sequence goes on from CANQZT010000052.1 coordinate 8,827, forward strand.
ATATTCTTCTATTATTTCTTTATATGAATCTTCATTATCAATTTCTATTTTTATTGGTAATATATTTGCTATATATTCTTCTAATCCTGTAAATATGTTTTCATATATTTCATTTTTTCTTTCTTCTCCCCCTGTATTATCTGCTAGTTGAATAGAATAATTTTTTAATATTCCTTTATATAATGTTTCCATTTTTGATGCATAAAATTTTTTATATCTTTTTATTAATTTGTCTTTATTTTGTATACTGATTGATTCATAATCTAATTCTAATAAGTATTTTTGTTTTCTATATTTGTACTCAAGGTATTGTTTTTCTTTTA
>CANQZT010000053.1 GCA_947628335.1 uncultured Clostridia bacterium
TTTTATTTCAATAACTTCTGGTGGAATATTAATATTTAATTTCTCATATTCTTCTTTTAAATTTTCCATAAATATTCTATTGATTTTAAATTGACTTTCACTAGTTACTTCAATCATTACATTATAAATATATTTATTTGTATCAATACTTTCAATCCCTAATAGTTCAATGTCTTTTTTTACTTCTTTATAATCTTTCATTTTTTCGTTTACATTACTAATTATTTGTTTCAATTCCTCAAAAGATATATTATTTGTCATAGCTAGTTCTATATACATAACATTAGGGTACATACTATGATTGATGACACTAGTAATCAATGAATTATTAATAATCATTACGTCTCCACTATAAGATTTTACTTTTGTGGTTTGAAATCCTAATTCAATAACTTCGCCTCTAAAACCATTAATGGTAATAACATCTCCTTGCATATAATGGTTATCAAAAATAATTGTAATACCTGCAAGTAAATTTTTTATTGTATCTTGAAAAGCAAGACCAATGACACCACCAACAATTCCTAAAGATGCAATAATGCCAGTAGTATCAACTCCATTAACTTTCAAGATTACAAGAACAGCTATAATAACTAAAATATACTTGATAATACTTTTAATTAAATTAATAATGGTTTTCTCTCTTCTACGCTGTAAAGTTGAATCACTTTTACTATTTCCTTTAATTTTTAGTGCTTTATCAACTAATTTACTTAAAAATTTATAAAATATATAAGCAACTAACAAACATATAATTGGTACATATATTTCAGGTATTAAAATATTTTTTAACATTTTTCTTTCACTTACTCCTTACAATTTTTTAATAATTATAAATAATTAAGTATATTTCGTAATATGTAATATAAATTATTGTTTTTACCTACAATATTTAGTATTATAGCATAGATTTTTTTGCTTTTCAATCAAAAAATTTGTATACATAACATCTCACATTGTCATTATTTCACACATTAAGTTGCTAACTTCAGTTGGATTTTCTATACTTAACCCTTCAATAAGTCTTGCTTGTGCATATAATACTTTAGTATATTTTTTTAACATTTCCTTATTATTTTTAAATAAATCTTTTAATTTATTTGCAATTTTATGATTTACATTAATTTCTAATATAGTTCTTGCTTTAACTCCTTGATTATTTGGCATTTGATTTAATGTTTTTTCCATTTCTACAGATATTGCACCTTCTGATGTCAAACAAACTGGATGATTTTTTAACCTGTGTGTATATCTTATATTTTGAACTTCACTTCCTATTGATGTTTTCATAAATTCAAACATATCTTTATCATCTTCATTTGCTTTTTTTAATTTTTCTTTTTCTTCTTCATTATCTAAATCTAAGTCATCACTACAAGCATTTTGGAAATTTTTCTCTTTATAGTTCTGAATAACTTGTAACACAAATTCATCTATATTATCAGTTAAATATAATACTTCGTATCCTTTATCTTTTATCATCTCTACCTGTGGTAATAAGTCTATTTTATCTACCGATTCTCCACTTGCATAATAAATTGATTTCTGATCTTCCTTCATTCTTTCTACATATTCATTAAGTGTAACTAATTTTCTTTCAGTTGAAGAATAAAATAATAATAAATCCTGCAATTTATCTTTATTTATTCCATAATCATTGTATGTTCCAAATTTTAACTGTACTCCAAAATTTTTAAATAACTGCTCATATTTATCTCTTTCATTTTTTAGCATGTTTTCTAGTTCCGACTTTATTTTATTTTCTATATTTCTAGCTATAACTCTTAATTGTCTATCATGTTGCAGCATCTCTCTTGAAATATTTAATGATAAGTCTTCACTATCAACTAATCCTTTTACAAATCCAAAATAATCTGGTAACAAATCTTCACATTTTTCCATTATTAATACACCATTTGCATATAACTGTAAACCTTTTTCATAATCTTTTGTGTAATAATCATATGGTAGATGCGATGGAATAAATAATAAAGCATTATACTTATATTGACCTTCTACTTCTGTATGTATAACCTTAAAAGGTTTCTCATAATCATGAAATTTGTCTGTATAAAAACTATCATACTCCTCTTCTTTTACTTTCTTTTTATTTCTTTTCCAAATTGGCGTCATAGAATTTATTGTTTCTATTTCTTTATAACTTTCATATTCCTCATCTGTTCCTTCTTTTTTCCTACTATGTTCAACTTCCATTTGAATTGGATAACGAATATAATCAGAATATTTCCTTATTAATTCCTGAATTTTATAATCGTCTAAAAAATCACTATAGTTTTCATCTTCTGAATCTTCTTTTATATGTAAAATTATTCTTGTTCCTACATTTTCATTTTTTGATGGTTCAATAGAATAGCCCTCTATTCCTTTTGACTGCCATTTATATGCTTCTTCAGAATCTATCGATTTACTTTCTACTGTTACTAAATCACTTACCATAAATGCTGAATAAAATCCTACTCCAAATTGTCCAATAATATCTATATCTTTTTTCTTCTCATTTTCTTCTTTAAATGATAGTGAACCACTTTGGGCTATTGTTCCTAAATTTTTGTCTAATTCCTCTTTTGTCATACCACATCCATTATCTGAAATAGTTAATAATCGTTTATCTTTATCTATATCAATAAATATTTTTAAATCTTCTCTTTTTACATTTAATTTTTTATCTGTTAAAGAACGATAATATAATTTATCAATTGCATCACTTGCATTTGATATTAATTCTCTTAAAAAAATTTCTTTATTTGTATAAATTGAATTTATCATTAAATCTAATAGTCTTTTTGACTCTGCTTTGAATTGTTTATTTTCCATTTTATAATTCCTTCTTTCTTTTTACCCTACTTTTTCAAATTGCGAACGATACAAATCTGCATAAAAACCATTTTGATTCATAAGTTCATCATGATTTCCTTGCTCTATAATATTTCCATCTTTCACAACTAAAATTAAATCTGCATTTTTTATGGTTGAAAGTCTGTGTGCTATAATAAATGAAGTTTTACCTTCTGTTAATTTATCCATTGCTTTTTGTACCATTTCTTCTGTTCTTGTATCTACATTCGAAGTTGCCTCATCTAATATTAAAAATGGTGTTTTTTGAAGCATTGCTCTTGCAATAGTAATTAATTGTTTTTGCCCTGCTGATACAGTATCATTGTCTGATAAAACATAATTATATGTATTTGGTAATGTTTTTATAAAATGCTCTATTCCAACTGCTTGACAAACTTTATGTATTTCTTCATCGGTTATACCTTCTTGATTATAAACAATATTTTCTTTTATTGTCCCATTAAATAACCATGTATCTTGTAATACCATTGTAAATAATTTATGAATATTTTCTCTTGTTAATTCTTTTGTAGATATTCCATCTATTTTTATATCTCCGGAATCTATATCATAAAATTTCATAAGAAGATTTACCATTGTTGTTTTTCCTGCTCCTGTTGGACCAACTATTGCAATCTTTTGACCTGGTTTTGCTACTGCACTAAAATTCTTAATTGTTGGTTTATCATTATTGTCATACTGAAAAACAACGTTTTCAAATTCTATTTTTCCTTTAACTTCATCTATACTTAATTCTTTTGTTATTTTTTCTTGACTTGCCATTTCCTTTTCATCTATAAATTCAAATACTCTTTCTGATGCAGCAGCAGTTGTCTGTAATGCTGTCATTGCCTGTGCTATTTGTGAAAGTGGTGATGTAAATAGCCTTACATATGTCATAAATGCGATAATAACTCCAAATGTAATAATGTCATTCATTGTAAGTAATGCTCCTACAATACAAACAGCAACATATCCTAAATTACCTATAAAATTCATTAAAGGTGGCATAAGTCCTGACAAAAATTGACTTTTCCTATTTGCTTCATATACATTATTATTCAATTCATCAAATTTAGCATCTGATTGTTTTTGACCATTATATACTTTTACAATATTTAATCCTGAATAGATTTCTTCTATATGTCCATTTAATTTACCTAGTTCACGTTGCCTTGCAATAAAATATTTTTGTGATTTGCCTAATATTAAAAACATAAAAACAAATCCTATAATGCTAGAAAAAATTGCTGTTAATGCCATAATCCAATTAGTATAAAACATCATAATTATAGTTCCTACAAACAATGTTAAACTACTAACTAGACTCGCTAGTGATTGGTTCATACTTTGTGCAATTGTATCAACATCATTTGTCACTCTTGATAAAATATCTCCTGCCATATTTTTATCAAAATAACTTAATGGTAATTTATTAATTTTATGTGATATTCTGCTTCTTAATTTTTTTGCAAATTTATTAGCAACATCTGTCATTAAAATAGATTGTATAAAGGTAAAAACTGCACTTGTAACATATAATCCTACTAAAAATAATGCTAAATTTTTTATGGCTTCTATATTCATAGTAGGTTTTATGGCTTCTTGAACTTCTTCTGGCATTTGGTCTATCTTTTTATATAATTCCTCTGGTTGTATATTTTCGTTCATATCGCTCATAAGTGTTGGATCTGCTGGCATATTACTCATTAATTTTTCTAAATTATCTTTATTAACAACTAATCCTTTCGAAATTTCATCTGTTAAATCAGATAATTTATCTGGTGCCATTATGGAAAGAATAGAACCTAATGATGCAAGTATTAAGGCTATTACTATTAATACTTTAAAATTTTTCAATTCACTAAATAATCTTTTTATTGCCTTTTTAAAATTTTTAGGTTTTTCTATATTTCTGCCTCTCCCCATTCTTGGAGGTGTTTTTGTTTGCATATTATTACTCATTTTCCAATTCCTCCTTTGATAATTGTGACAAAGCTATTTGCCTATATACTTCACAATTTTTTAGTAGTTCCTTGTGTGTTCCTTGACCTACGCATTCACCATTATCTAGAACTAATATTTTATCTGCATTCATGATAGTTCCAATTCTTTGAGCTACAATTAATGTCGTAGTATCTTTTGTGTATTTTTTTAATTCTTTTCTTAAAATACTATCTGTTTTATAATCTAACGCTGAAAAACTATCATCAAAAATATAAAATTCTGGATCTCTTGCAATTGCTCTTGCTATTGATAATCTTTGTTTTTGACCTCCAGATACATTCGTTCCACCTTCAGCCATTAATGTTTTATATCCATTTTCCATTTTTTCAACAAATTCTTTTGCCTGTGCTACTTCTATTGCTTTTTTTATTTGATCATCTGTTTTATTTCCTTTTCCATTGCTTCCATAAGCTACATTGTTTTCTACTGTATCACTAAATATTACTGCTTTTTGTGATATATATCCTATTTTATTATGTAGATATTCTTGCGTATAATCTTTTACATTTATTCCATCTACTAATACTTCTCCTGAAGTTGCATCATAAAATCTTGGTATCAAATTAATTAATGTTGATTTTCCGAGAACCTGTAGAACCAATAAATGCAACTGTTTCTCCTTTATTAGCTTTGAAAGATATGTCTTTTATTACATATTCATCTCCGTCTGGATATTTAAAACATACATTTTTAAATTCAACGACACCTTTTTCATTGTTTATGTCTTTACTAATTTTTCCATCTTTTATTGTTATATCTGTATCTAATACTTCATTAATACGATTAGCAGATACCTGCGCTCTTGGTAACATCATAAATATCATTGCAAGCATTAAAAAAGACATAATAACTTGCATTGCATAAGAGCTAAATACAACCATGTTTCCAAAGATTGCAAGTTTATCTACCATAAGGGCATCTCTTATTAAATATGCTCCAATTAAATAAATACCTAAGGTTAAAAAATACATAACTAAATACATAGTTGGTGATAATATAGAAAATACTTTTTGATTAAATAACTGTTGAGATGTTAATTTATTATTTACTTCTTCAAATTTATTTTCTTGATACTGTTCTGCATTAAATGCTCTTACTACTCTTATACCTGTTAAATTCTCACGAGTTACTCCATTAATTTTATCTATCAATTTTTGGACTATTTTAAATTTTGGCATTACGATTACTATTATTACAGCAATAACTCCTAAAAGAATTGCAACACCTACTCCTGTTAAAGCACTCCATTGCCAACTTTTATTCAATATTTTTGTTATAGCCCAAACTGCTGTAATAGGTGCTTTTATCATTAATTGCACTCCCATAGCAATAAACATCTGTATCTGAGTTATATCATTTGTCGTTCTTGTTATTAGGCTACTTGTAGAAAAGTTTTTTACTTCACTTATCGCCAAATTTTCAACTTTATTAAATAAAGTTTTTCTAATTGTTTTTGAAAATGTTGCAGATATGTTTGCAATTATATATCCAACAATAATGCTATCAAATAAACTGGCTAATGCACATCCTAACATATATGCACCTTTTTCAATAATTTCTGACATTTCGCTTCCTTCAGTTTGTACTAATACTGTAATTTCTGACATATAATCAGGCATTTTTAGTTCTAACCATACCTGCCCAAAAATTAATACAAAGCAAATTGCTGCAAACATCCATTGTCTTTTGCCTAAATACTTTAATAATTTAATCATTGTTATCTTCCTTTCTTTCGTTTGTTAACTAACTATTTGTACTTTTTAATAGGAGCATTTTTCTGCTCCTGTTAATTTTCTAAATTTTTTTTCATTTTATTAATTATACTAGAAAATAATTCCAATTCTTCTGTAGTTATATTTTTTTTTGCTTTCTCTTCTAGTTCCCTTAATCTTTTTTGACTTGCATCATATTTTTCTTTAGCATCCTTACTTAATACAATTATTTTACTTCGTGTATCTTGTGGATTTGTATTTCTTATAATAAGTGCTTTTTTTTCCATTCTATTAAGAACATCTGATACAGTTGCTTTACTTAATTTTAAAGCTTCTTCTATATCCTTTTGATAAATATATTCTTTATCAATATTATTTAATATATAATCCACTATTTTCATTTGCGTTGGTGTTGGTCTATGCACGTTTTTATCTACTTCTGGTTTAGATAATTTTTTTATTATGCTTTTTTCTAATTCTTTAATTTCATAAAAAATACTATATTTGTCCATAAAACCTCCTTTTTACAGTTAAGTTAGTTAACGAACAAAATATAAGATACTACATACAATTCTAATTGTCAAGTATGTAGTATTAAAAATTACTCTTTCCATATTTCTTCTACAAACTGCCATGTATACCCATTATCTCTTGAAATATACTTTGCTCTTGTTTTTCCGTTATTATATCCTCCCTCATATCCACCAGATGCAAGTACGGTTAATGTTCCATCATCTTCTTGGGTTGGTAAATAAAAATAGTCATAGCAATCTTCCCATTTTTGTCCGATCCGGATCTGATAATGAAAATTCTCCATTTGGAAATTCTATGGTTTCAAAGTTTTTTCCAGAATCGTATGTTACAAGTAATTCTGCTTTTCCACAATATATACTTGTTGGCTTTTCTATGAAACCTAGTCCATTTTCAAAAAATTTTATTTTACTTGGTGTTGTTACTTCTATTGTATTTATTATATTTATATTTTTTCCGTTATCTGTTAATTTTCCAATTTTCCATACTGCTGTTCCCATAATTTTATCTACTTCTTTAACAAAGTAAGTTTCATTATCGCTTACTTTTTCATTATAAAAGCTACCGTCAAAAGATTCTGCTATATTTTCTTTTGTTTGTATTTCTTTTAAATTTTGTTTTTCTAGTTCTTCTATTTGTGTTTTTAATTCTTCAATATCAATATTTCTTTTTTGGAAATTATATTTTGAAATATTAAATTCTTGCCAGTCTATTTTTTGTGATTTATTTGCTACTTTTAATAGAATTCTTTTAATATCTAGTTTTTCTTGTGTAGTTATATTTCCTTCTAAAGTCTTTTCTAAAATATTGAAACTGTCTTCACTAATTATATCTGATATATATTCATAATCTATTTCATGAGTATTATTTAGTTTTAGGTTTTTACTTATGATAAGATTTTCTATATTTAAGTAGTTTGTTATACAATATGCTGTAATTCCTATAATAAAACACCATTTTATATAATCAAAATTTTTATTAAAAATATATATAGTTATTGGAATAAATGCTATTATTTCTGTAATTAATATTATATAAACAAACATTCTTAAGTAAGTTAATCCATATTCCATTTGATACATATACATTCTATACATTGATGACATTGCTATAATAATTGTAAATAATACAAGTAATAGGTTCAATATTTTTATAATTTTTTCATTTTTTTCATTGTATCTGTTAGATACTATTATAACGCCAAGATTTATAAGTGATACGAACATAAGTTGAAAAAATCCTTTTCTTGCATATATTGCATAATTATATGATATACTTACTTTTGCAAATAAAGATTGCACTTGAATAAAGCAAAATACTAGATATATTACATTTAAAGTTATTAATAGTAGTTTTATTGTGAAAGTATCCTTACCTTTATTTTCTTTCATTTTATTTTCTATTTTTTCATGTTCTTTTTGAATTTTTAAAATGAAATTTATAATTACTAAATATGCAATAATAATACTTACTATTCGTAAAACAACTTTTAGGATGTTTCTTATGTTTGTTACACTTCCTAAAGTAGAAAATAAATTTGCAAATACCATATCTGCTGATACTAATAGCATTAAAACTATTGCTACTACAGCAAGTACTACTAGTAGCGATACTACTATACTTTCTATATTCTTTTTATTAACTTTATCGTTTCCTTTTATATATTTTTTTGATGCTTCTTTTGTGTAATTTATACCTTCATTAAATTCTTCTATTGTATTTTCTATTAATGCTATAATTTGTGCTAAATTACTTGAAAAAAATTGTTTCTTATTTACTATTGATACATACATAATCAAATTAAGTATTATTATAATTATGATATTTGCAATATAGAACATTTTATTTGCAAATATAAAAAATGTACTACTTAATAAAAGTATTGGTATTATAAGTAATATTCCTAGTTTATTTTGTATTTTGTTTTTCTTATGAAGTATGTAAAACACAATGCCATTTAG
>CANQZT010000054.1 GCA_947628335.1 uncultured Clostridia bacterium
AGTTTAGTATCAAATCTTCCTTGAATTTTAGAAAAATCATTTCCTTGTACTTTTACGACATCATCTATTGCTTCTTGGCTTGTAACTATTACCCAAGCCTTTCCACCACATTCAATTCCTAAATCTTCTACTATTGTTTGAAGATTTAACATTAGACTTCGATCATCTCCAATATATTGTCCTATTTCATCTACTAAGAATACAATATGATGATTATTTCCTTTTGATTTAATATAATCTCTTATTCTTTCTGCTAATTTTTCAACTGATAAAGTATAATTTTTTTCTGTTCTTTCAATAATATTTCTCGCTTCTTCTTCTGACTTTCCTAATACTTCGGCATAACTATTGGCAAATTCATCTTCTACAAATTGAATTCCATCTCGCATTTCTTTCCAAGAGCTATTTGTTTTACTTTCAAATACTCTTTTAAATTCTTCATATTTACCTTGACTAATAATATATCTTTCAATTTCTGCAACAAATGGTGTAATAGATAATCCCATTTTTTCATTAAATACTTTTTCAAAAACATCAAGTATTTTATCTTTTGTTCCATTACTATTTTCTGTTTTAGAATCAATATTAAATAAGATTACATCTGTTGGAATACTACCTGCTCTTTTTATATCTGCAAGCAACATTTTATCTTCTATTTTGTCATCAAAATAATCAACTGCTAACTTACCATTTACTACTTTATTTTCTAATAAATAAGATATAATTTTTAAAAAGTGCGATTTACCACTACCAAAAAAGCCAGAAATCCATACTCCCATTTTTTCAGTATTTCCACTTATTCCCGCATTATATGCGTCAAAAAAACTATTAAAATGCTTTAATAATTCTTCTGTGACTACATATTCTTCTAATTCTTGGCTGATATAGCTTTCATCATCAACTTTAATAACTCCTTGTATTTCTCTTTCAATGTCTTTTGCATAAATTTCTTTTAGATTTGACATTTTTATTTTCCTCCATTTATTAAAATTATTTTATAAATTATATATTTCCTTTTTTACTTCTGAAAATTCTTTAACTTCAGTTATCAATAACGGATTTTTGTAATATTCAGATTCTTCTCCTTGAATATCAGTCATCTTCTTTATAATTTTATCAAATGTACCTTCAAAAGTAATTGAAACAAAATAATTGGCTCTTTTTTCATTTTTACAATCATCTATATAATTAAATACACCATGCCCCATTTCATGTATTAATACCTTATCAAATATAATTTTTTCTAATTCATTTCTATTGCTGATATGACATTCTTTAAACACAGTAAAATGCCTTTGACAAAACTCTTTTATTAATTCTGGACATATCAGTATAAAGCTATTACATTCTTTTAATTTTTTTATACTAATTTCAGATTCTAATAATTCAAATAATTTTTCGTCATAATAGCAATACATTCCTAATGCACTAGAAATTTTTTCTATATTTTTATTTAAATTATTAGTATTGTTATCTATATTATGTATTTTTTTCACATATTTCTTTGTTTTTATCATTTTGTCTTTTTTTACTTCAAAAATATTATCGAAATTATATAATCCGATATAATTTATTAGTAACATATTAAAAACATCCACATAATTACCCGAAGAAATCTTTAATAAATCCATATCCATTGTGTCAATAATAGTATCTCTTTTGTATATTTTGACATTATCAATTATGTTCATTATATTTAACAGTTGTCTATAATACTTATTTCTAATTAACTCAACTTTATAATAAAATTTTTTGTTTAATTTTATTCTTTCTTTGTCATATACAATTTTAATATTATCATCAACAATACTAAAACTGTCTATTTTAAACTTTTCTAATATATTTCTTAGCTTTTTTAATTCATCAATATTAAATTTTTTTATATTAAATATTTTTTCCATTCTATTTTACCTCATCAATATATTTTTTACATTCATCTAAAGCTTTCTTATATGAATTATTAATGTCTATATCTAGAAATTTTTCATATAATTTATCATAATTTTTATTCTTAATTTTGTATAACAGCGATAACTTAATTACATACTCAATTCCGTCATTATATACAAAATAATATCTTTTATCTTCTTCATTTTTTATAAGACTTTGCATAAAGTCTAAATATTCTGTCGTCTCAGTTATTATGTTATTGATAATTTCATCTATATTATTTGTTTCATTATTAAATAATATTTTATATTGCTTTGAATCAACTCCAAAAAATTCTTTCATTGCTTCTTTAAAATTAACTACACTATTTACATCATACATATTGTCATCAATATACATGGTAAAATTTAAATTAAAATTATTAAAATCATTTATTTTTTCTTTTGAATTTTTAGAAAATAAATCTACTACTTTATAACGAACAAAGCAAGAAGCTATTTTAAATTTATTATCTCTAAATTTTAAACAAACCTCTAAACCTGTTTTTTTATCTGATATATTATAAGAATCATGTTCACTTTTATAATAGAATTTATATTGGCTATTCGGTGATAAAGCATATCTTTTTGATAAGTCAGTGCTTGCTTTATAGTATGAATCAAATATATTCTTTTTATCAGAATAATCTATTATTGAATTCCATTTTCCAGATTTCCTTTCTTTTATTGGATGTTTATATGCGTGAGCTTCAAATGAATTTTTATAAGCATAACAATTGTAATAATAAGGTCTTATATCCTGCCACTGGAATTCTGATTGATTTCTTAAAATACTAAACACTATTTCATTCATCTCTTAAGTATAATTCAATTATTAAACCATTATAAATAAATTGAATTATTTCTCCTTTCTTTCTATTATCATTTTCTACTTATTAACTGGAAAGCTCTATAATAATTATCATTATCTAATTTATTAAATAATTGAAAGCTTTGACCATTATAGGTTCCTGGATATAACATTATTAACGGATTATTCGTAACTACACTGTGTAAATTATTTAAGATAGTATGACCTCTCACAATTCCATAACATTTTCCAATTCCAGTTATTATAACTATTTGATTGGGTTCTAATTCGTTTCTTATTTTTTTCATTATTAAATCATTACCAGAGCCTATTCCTACAGTTTTTGAAATAAGACTATTTAATGCCTTGTCACCTTTCTTACTTTCATAATCAAAGCATTTTTCAAGAAAACCTTTTTCCTTTAATATTTCAATAATAATATCGTATATGTCAAATACTTTTATATTTACTTTACTTTTTTTCAGCAAGTAATTTTCTAAATATTCTCTTACTATATATTCATCTTCTGGATCATAGTCAAATATATGGAAGTTAATTTCATTTCCTAGACCATTTGATTTAAATAACTCATTACTACATAATTTATTTGTCATTTCTTGTAATCTGGTATTTATACTTTTCATTATAACAATCCTCCTATTGCTTTTGCATATTCTAAATCTCCATTTTTATCAAGCATATTTATATATTTTTCTTTTAATAATGGTCTTACTACTTTAAATCTGTTTTGCTCTTTAATTACTAATCCGGCATCTTGCATTATCTTCATTATAACTTGTTTTAATTTTGCTGAAGTGCTTTCGCTTCTATTTTTAAGAGTTACGCTTAATATACATTTTTCTTCATACCAGTTATCTATATCAAACTTTTCAATATATCCTTTTCGCATGAATAACTTATCTTTATAAACTTCAAAAACAAAATCTTTTACTAGCCTATCAGTTTTCATTATAGCATATAGCAATATATATTTACTTGTTTCTATATCAGAACATACAAATTCTTCCATCATTTCTTTATTCATTGCTTTTAGTCTTCTAAATATAGGAATGTTAACTCTTTGTACGCTACTTATTTTTTTATGCCTAATTAAGTTTTCTTCAATATTTCGCTTTTTTAGTACTGATTCATTCTCTCCATCTAACAAGTATCTCCCAATTATTTTCGTTTCGTTATATAAAAATGGTTCTCCTGTTAATTTAGCACTATAATCTTCCATCTAAATTTACCCCTTATTAAATTATATAATTTCTATATAATTTTACCATATTATTACATAAATGTCTATATTTTAAAAATAAAGAAGCAAATATTCGCATATTTTTTATAAAAAACATATAAATATTCGCAGTGATTTAATTTTTATGAAAAAAAAATGTTTTATATCTATATCTTAATTACATCATATCCAAAATTCAGCTTGACATTGTATAATGCATTTAGTAATAGAAATGAGTACTAAAAAGGACAAAAAAGTGCAAATATTCACACTTTTTTATCCTCCTTTAATTTTCTATTATACCTCTAAAGATATTTTACTTCCATTTGAAGTTTTCTCTATAATAATCTTTTTGTCTATCCTCTCCTTTAACTCAGTAACATGACTTATAATTCCAATAATTTTATCATTATCAGTAAGTAAATTTAATGTATTTATAGCTTGTTCACGCGATTCAGCATCTAATGAACCAAAACCTTCATCAATAAATAAAGTATCCACAACTACTCCACCCGAATAACTTTGTATAACATCTGAAACACCCAATGACAATGATAATGCTGCTTTAAACGATTCTCCACCTGAAAGTGATTTTACATCTCTTCTCTTTCCTGTATAGTTATCAATTACCTCTAAATCCAAACCTATCTTATCACTTATTTTATTTGAATTTTCTTTCCTTACTAGCTCATATCTATTGCCAGTCATTTTAACTAATCTTTTATTTGCCTCGATTAATATTATGTCAAAATATACAGCTTGTATATATTGTTCAAACTCTATTCTTCTTTTTCCAGATAGTGTCCCTGATGCTGTTTTATATAATTCTTCCAAGGTCAAATATAGTTCTGTTTGCTTCAATACCTCTCCCGAATCATTATTTAAAATTTCAAGTATATTGTTATTTGACGTATATTTCGAATTTACTTTCAATTGCTTTTCCTTTAATTCTTCTAAACTTTCTTTTAATGTTTCAAACTCTTTTTTATCTTTTTCTATATCGATCCTTTCATTCCCCTTTAAATTATCTTTTAGTTCTTTAATTTGTGTATTTACTTCGATACATTGATTTCTATAATTTTGAATTTCTTCTATAGCATCATGTAATATTGTTTCATCCATAATACTAGCTTTATATTTTGCCTCACTTTCAAAACCTAAATTTTTAAATGCCATTTCATATTCATCTTTACTTTTTTCAAGTTCTTTACCTTTATCATCAAGATTTTTCATAAATTCTGAAATTTTAGTACCTACTTCTATAATCTTTTTAGAATGCTCCCTTTTAGATTTTTCATACTCATCTTTAAATTGCTCATATTCAAATTCTTCTATATCTATTACTGATTTCGTTATCTCATAGTATAAATCACAAATTATTTTACCTTCTTCTCGATATTCGTTTTTCTTGTTTTTATAATTTAATTTTATATCTTCTGCATACTCTTTTATATCTGTTTTATCAGAAAGTTCACTTTGCATTTTTTTATAAAAATCATCAATAAGTGTATTATCTCTTGTTAATTTATCTTCCATCTTCTTTTTATTATCATCAAAATCATTTTTAAAACCATCATAATTGAATTCATCAAAATCTAATTTTAACTTTGTTATATCAAAATATATACTTTCAGCTTCATTTATTTTTTCTTTTAAATTACTTTCTTGAATTTTATATTTTTCATTAATTTCTGTAACATACTCCGAAATTGATTTTTTAGTCGAATCATATTCTGCATCTTCAATTAAAGTATCTATTTTTGCTTGATAAATTGATAAACGCTCACTAACCTCGTTTTTTTCTTTTTCCTTCTTTTCCTTTTTTATTTTTAGTTCATCTAACTCTTCCTTAGATAAAGCTTCACTTTTTTTAGCAAGTTCTGGATGATGTATACTTCCACAAACTGGACACTTTTGACCTTCTTGAAGATCTTTGGCTAGAATTCCTGCTTGACCTTTATAAAATTTATCCTCTTCTAATTTATACTTATCTTCAATCTCACGAAATTCTTTATTTTTTGTATCAAAATTTTTAGACGTCTCTTCGCGCATTCTTACTATATTTTCTATTTCTATCGCCTTTTTTTGTTCTAGTTGTATTTTTTCAAATTCTTTGCTTAGATTATCATACTCTTGAATTATTTTTTTTAGTTTTAATATTTGTTCTTCTTCTTTTTTTAATAACTCTATTTGTTCTATATATTTATCTCTTTCATCAATTACTTTTAATATTTCATCAACATTTTTTATTTCATTTTCTAACTTTGAAATTATATCATATTGTATTTTTAAATTGTTCGACTTTAGTTTTATCTCATTAACTTTTATATCCTTCTTCTTAAATTCTTCCTCATCTTTATTTAACTTTTCAAGTTCTTCTTTGTTTTTCTTAATATTACCATTTAATTCTTCTATTTCATTTTGTATTTTTTTATACATTTGCTCTTTAGGAAGAACCATAGCTAAAATTTTTTGTGTATTATCTACTTGCTTTTGCTTTTCATCATAATTCTTTTTTTGTTCAACTTGTTTAGTTTGCTTCTTCATTAGTTCATCTAGTCTTATATAACTAGAATTGATTTCCTCTGCCTTTTGAATTTTTAGTTCTTTCATCTTTAATTCTTTATCTAATTTATATACATCACTATTTATTTTATCATTATCTTTTTGATCATTTTTCACTTCTATTTCTAATAGTTCTAAAACATCTTTTATATAATTATGGATGTTTTTATCTGATAAAGTTTGTAAAAATTCTGGCTCCTTACTCCATTTTATATTCATAGTATTAGTTAAGAACTTTGTTTTGTAACTATTTAGATTCATGGCAGTATCATTTTGTTTTTCTTTTAATTTTTTTGTTATATCTTCATAAATATATGTATCAAAGATCTTTCTAAATATCTCAGTTCTCTCTTTACTATCTGCAAAAAGTATTTTCAAAAATTCACCTTGTGCAAGCATAGATATTTGTTTAAATTGTTTTACATCTATTCCTAATATTTCTTGTATTTTTTTATCTACATTGCTCACACCACTTGCAAGAACCTTTCCATCTTCCTCAATTGAAGCATCAGAAAATTGAGTAGTAAAACCTTCACCACTCTTCTTTTGTCTATCATATTGAGGATTTCTTAAAACTTGATATACCTTTCCTTTATGAGAAAATTCCAATTTAACATATGTCTTTGTATCAATTGTTGCAAAATCACTTCTAACAGATGATACTTGTCTATTAGATCCACTAACATTTCCATATAATGCAAAAACTATTGCATCAAATATTGTTGTCTTTCCTGCTCCTGTATCACCTGTTATTAAAAATATTCCATTTTCACATATTTTTGAAAAATCTATTTCAACACAATCTTTATATGGACCAAAAGCAGATATTTCAATTTTAATTGGTTTCATATTATTCCCTCTTTATATTTTAATTTACTCGTATTATTCTTGCTTTTTTACCTCTTTTACAACTTCTTGCATAATCTTAAGTTGTATTTCATTTAACTCTTGATTATTTTGATATTTGTAAAACTCGTTGAACAACTCTACTTCGTCTTTCTTCTTTATATTATCAACATCTGATATTTTTATATTAGTATTTTTTGACATTTTTGAATTTTCAACATCTAACTTTAAGGTATTAGGATAAATCTTTTTTATTTGACCTATTGCATCATACACTTGCTCTTCATTTGTTATTATAGCTTTTATATAATCCTCTCGATTTGTTTTACTATAATTCTCTTCTTTTATTAGTTCTTCAATAGGTCCTTTTATAACTCTCATATCTCTTAATGGTTTTAAATGTAAAAAATCAATATTTAGATTTCCCTTTTCTTTAAAATCAAGTATTGTTAATGCTTTATTTTGATTAACCTCTGAAAAAGAATATTTCAATATTGTTCCAGCATATCGTGCAGTATCTCTCCCTATTTTTTGTGGACCATGAATATGACCAAGAGCCACATAATCAAATTTTTCATAGCATGATACATCAACATTTTCTGTTCCACCAAGATATAAAGTTTCTGACTCACTTTTTTCAGGTTCTATATTTCCAGCTGTTACAAATTGATGTGATACAATAATATTTCTTTCTTTTTCTACTATATCTTCTTTTGCTATAATTTCTTTTACAGCATTATTATATGATGAAATATCCACTTTTTCATCAAAATATTGTTTAACTTCAACAGGCTTTATATACGGAAGCATATATACATTTAAATTTCCATACTCATCTTCAAATTTTACCTTATCTATTTTACCATTATATATAGAACTGATATATAAACCTTCATCTGCAAAAATTTCGCTTCCAAAATTTAATCTTTCCTTTGAATCATGGTTTCCTGCTATTAAACATACTTTTACATTTAGATCTTTTATTAATGTTTTCAAAAATTGATTAAGCACCGTTACAGCATCACTTGGTGGTACACTTCTATCATAAACATCTCCTGAAATTAGCACAAGTTCAACTTCTTCTTCTCTTATCTTTTCAATAATTTGACCCAACATGTATTTTTGATCTTCTAACATTGATTGTTCATGCACTATCTTACCAATATGTAAATCAGCTAAATGTAATATTTTCATATATAATTTATCTCCTTCACATTTTGCTTACATTTTTCTAAATACTCCACTAACTTTTCCAAGTATTTTACAGTCTGGAACAATAATTGGATCCATTGTAGAATTTTCTGGTTGCAAACGAATATGGTCTTTCTCTTTATAAAAAGTTTTAACAGTTGCCTCATCTCCAATTAAAGCAACAACAATTTCTCCATTATTAGCAGTATTTTGCTTTCTTACAAGAATATAGTCCCCATCTAAAATTCCTGCTTCTATCATACTTTCTCCTCTTACAGTTAGCATAAAAGATTCGCTATTTCCTACAAAGTCAATTGGAATTGGAAAAGTATCTGTTACATTTTCTACGGCTAAAATTGGGGCTCCTGCTGTAATTTTTCCTATTACAGGTACTTCTACCATTTCTTTTCCAGAATAAAATTCTTTCATTGACAATTGATCTTTATCTTCTCCTGCTCCACCTT
>CANQZT010000055.1 GCA_947628335.1 uncultured Clostridia bacterium
ATATTAAAAGGACTAAACTTAACTGTAAATAAAGGTGAAATACATGTTATTATGGGTCCCAATGGAGCAGGAAAATCTACTCTTGCAAATGTAATATTAAATAATCCTCAATATACAAAAATAAGTGGAACGATTGAATTTGAAGGAGAAAATATTAATGATTTATCTACTGATAAAATTGCAAGAAAGGGAATTTTTATGTCTTTTCAATCTCCAGAAGAAATTCCTGGAATTTCAGGAATGAACTTTTTGAAGTATGCAAAAAATAAAATAACTGGAGAACCTGTAAAAATTTTTGAATTTAAAAAGCAAATACAAGGATATATAGAAGAATTAAATATGAATCCAAAATTAATTGAAAGAAATTTAAATGTTGGATTTTCAGGTGGAGAAAAAAAGAAAAACGAAATATTACAAATGCTTGCGTTAAGTCCGAAACTTGCAATTTTAGATGAAACAGATTCAGGTCTTGATGTTGATGCAATAAAAACGGTGTCAAAAGGTATAGATATGTACAAAAACGATAATAATGCAGTTGTTATTATAACTCATAATACTCGTATTTTAGAAAATTTAAAAGTAGATTATGTTCATATTTTAGTAAATGGAAAAATAGTAAAAACGGCAGAGGCAGATTTAGCAAAAGAAATTGAAAAAAATGGATATGCTGAATATAAATAGGTTATGGAAGGAAAGTTAATGAAAAAAACAAATATTGATGAAATAAATAGAAATATTTACGATATTAAAAACAAGGATGATTATGCCTTTAAGATGCAAAAAGGTTTGAATAGGGATATTGTAGAAGAAATATCAGATAAAAAAAATGAACCAATTTGGATGAAACAGATAAGGATAAAAGCTTTAGAAATGTATGAAAAATTAGAACTACCAACTTGGGGACCAGATTTATCCGAATTAAATATGGAAGAAATTGCAACCTATGTTAAACCTAAATCAAAATTAAATTCAAGTTGGGATGATGTTCCTGAAGACATAAAAAAAACATTTGATAGTTTAGGAATTCCAGAGGCAGAAAAAAAATCACTTGCGGGAGTTGGAGCACAATATGATTCAGAAGTTGTATATCATAGTATTAAAGAAGAATTAAAGAAGCAAGGTGTTATTTATACTGACATGGATACAGCAGTTCGAGAGTATCCAGATATTGTAAAAGAACATTTTATGAAGTGTGTTCCAATAAATGACCATAAATTTGTAGCACTTCATGCAGCAGTTTGGTCAGGAGGATCATTTGTATATGTACCAAAAAATGTAAAGGTGGATATTCCATTACAATCATATTTTAGATTAAATTCACCAGAATCTGGTCAATTTGAACATACATTAATTATAGTTGATGAAGGGGCAAGTCTTCACTTTATTGAAGGATGTTCAGCGCCAAAATACAATAAAGTAAATCTGCACGCAGGATGTGTTGAGTTATATGTAAAAGATAATGCTTATTTACGATATTCAACTATTGAAAACTGGTCTAAGAATATGATGAATTTAAATACAAAAAAGGCAATTGTTGGAAAAAATGCTAGTATGGATTGGGTAACTGGGTCATTTGGTTCTAAAATATCTATGCTATATCCAATGAGCATATTAAATGGGGAAGGATCTAAAACAGAATATACAGGAATTACTTTTGCAGGTGGTGGTCAAAATTTAGATACAGGATTTAAAGTAATTCATAATGCACCAAATACATCATCAGTTATTAATTCAAAATCTATATCTAAAGATGGTGGAGCATGTACTTATCGTTCACTTGTAAGAATTGAAGAAAATGCAAAAAATTCAAAGTGTAGCGTAAGTTGTGAATCTCTTATGCTAGATGCAATATCTAGATCAGATACTATTCCTGTAAATGACATTAGGAATGAAGAAATAGAATTCTCACATGAAGCAAAGATAGGAAAGATTAGTGATAAAGAGATATTTTATTTAATGAGTAGAGGTTTATCAGAGAATGATGCAAAGGCTATGATTGTAAGAGGGTTTGCTTATCCAATTTCAAAGGAATTACCAGTGGAATATGCAGTTGAAATGAATAACTTAATAAATTTAGAATTAGAAGGTTCAATTGGATAATTAAAATGTATTAATTTAAGAAAGGAATATAATGAAAAATTTAAATATTAAAGTAAATGAAACGCCAGTAAGAACTTCAAGAAATTTTAACATTAATGATATTGAACTAAAAAATGTTGATATACCAGAAGAAATGTTAGAGTTTAAAAATGCTTATATAACAAATGAAGTGGAAGTTTCAAGTGAAAATATTAGTAACTTAAAATATGGAATTGGCGAAGTTTTTACAAGGCAAGTTAATGAAAAAGCAAATTTTAGAAAAAATTTCTTAATAAAGGATAATAAAGAAGTTTTAGTAGAATTTAAAATAGATAATGAAAATCCGATTTTGGTTGATGATATATCTGTTATAACAGAAGAGGGTGTAAGTTCTACTATAATTATAAAATATGAAAGTACAGATGATGTAAAAGCATATCATAATGGCAAAATTTTTGTTAAAGCTAACAAAAATTCTCATCTTAAAGTAATTATTCTAAATTTAATTAATACTAAATCAATTCAAATGTTAGCAGTTCAAAATGAGTTAGAAGAAAATGCAAAAGTAGATTATACAATAGTTGATTTCGGAGGAAATTATAGTATTACAAATTATTATTCAAATTTAATAGGAAAAAATTCGAATAATAGTCTTCATACTATTTATTTAGGAAAAGATGAGCAATGCTTTGATTTAAATTATATAGGAGAATTAAGAGGTAAAAATGCAAATATAGACATAGAAGTACAAGGAGCATTAAAAGATTATGCTAAAAAGCATTTTAAAGGAACAATTGATTTTAAACAAGGATGTAAAAAAGCAACTGGAAACGAAAACGAATATTGTATGCTATTATCAAATAAAGCTAAATCTATTGCACTACCGATGTTGCTTTGTACAGAAGAAGATGTTAATCGGTAATCATAGTACTGCATCTGGAAAAGTTAATGAAAAAGAATTGTTTTATATTATGAGTAGAGGAATAGAATATAAAGATGCTGTAAAGTTAATTGTAAGAGCAAAATTTAATAAAATAGTAGAGCGTATAAAAAATGAGGATATAAAGAAAGAAGTTTTAAATGAAATAGATAGGAGATTAGAAAAATGAGTATTAAAGAGGATTTTCCAATTTTAAATAATAGAAATATTGCTTATTTAGATAGTGGTGCAACAACGCAAAAACCAAAACAGGTAATGGAAGCTATTACGAATTTCTATGAAAAAAATAACGCAAATCCTCATAGGGGGGCATATAGTTTAAGTATTGAAGCAACAGAAGAATATGAGAAAACAAGAGCTAAAATTGCAAAATTTATAAATGCAAGATATCCAGAAGAAATTATATTTTCTAAAAATGCAAGTGAATCATTGAATTTGATTGCATATTCGTATGGAATGGATAACTTAAAAGAAAATGATGAAGTTGTACTTTCTATAATGGAGCATCATTCTAATCTTGTTCCATGGCAATATGTTACAAAGAAAACGAATAGTACTTTAAAATATATGTATATTAATGCTGAATATGAAATTCCTAAAGAAGAGATAGAAGATAAGATAACGGATAGAACAAAAATTGTAGGAATAACTCATATTTCTAATGTACTTGGTACAATTAATAATGTGAAAGATATTATTAAGTATGCACATAAAAAAGGTGCGATTGTGGTTGTTGATGCTTCTCAAAGCATTCCACATATTTCAATAGATGTTCAAGATTTAAATGCAGATTTTTTAGTCTTTTCAGGGCATAAAATGCTTGCTCCACTTGGAATAGGAGTTTTATATGGAAAAAAGGAATTGTTAAATAAAATGTCACCATTTTTAATGGGTGGAGATATGATTGAGTATGTGTATGAACAAGATACTACTTTTGCACCTTTACCAAATAAGTTCGAAGCAGGAACTCAGAATGTAGAAGGTGTTGTAGGTTTAGGCTCTGCAATTGATTATATAGAGAATATAGGATATGATAAAATAAAAGAGTTAGAAGAAGAGGTAGTAAATTATGCAAAAAAAGAGCTATCTAAATTAGATTTTTTAGAAATTTACATGACGCCGAATAAAGAAAATCATTCATCTGTTATATCATTTAACATAAAAGGAGTTCATCCTCATGATGTAGCAAGTATCCTTGATACTGAAAATGTTTGTATTCGTTCAGGTAATCATTGTGCACAGCCATTAATGAGGTTTTTGAAAATTGATTCAACATGTAGAGCAAGTTTTTATTTCTACAATACAAAAGAGGATGTAGACAAGCTTATTATTGCATTAAAGAAAGCATATAAGATGTTTGAAAAGTATATTTCAAAATAAGGAAGGGCTATGTATGGATAATTTAGAGGAATTATATAATGATTTGATAATGGAACATAGTATGAATTCATATAATAAAAAGCAGTTAGCTGAATGTGATTTTTGTAAAAAGGGTCATAATCCAAATTGTGGAGATGAAATTGAATTGCAGTTAAAATTAAATGGTAACATTATTGAAGATATGGCATTTTTAGGGCATGGATGTGCAATTTCACAGAGTTCAACATCGGTTATGATTGATGTATTAAAAGGTAAAACGATTGAAGAGGCTCGTAATATTATCAAAATTTTTATTGATATGATAAAAAGAGAGATAAAGGATGAAAAGGAATTAGAAAAATTAGAAGAAGCAATTGCTTTTAAAAACGTATCAAATATGCCTGCAAGAGTAAAGTGCGCTTTGCTTGCTTGGCATACTATGGAGGATTTATTAGATAACAATGAAAAATAAAAAAGTTTTATTAGGTATGAGTGGAGGAGTAGATAGTTCTGTATCTGCATTGCTGTTAAAAGAAATGGGATATGATGTAACTGGAATTACATTAGAATTATTTGCAGGGTCTTGTTGTAATATAGATACCAATATAGATGCTAAAAATGTTTGCAGAAGTTTAGATATTCCTCATATTACATATAATTTAAAAAAAGAATTTAGAGAAAAGGTAATTGACAATTTTATCTGCGAATATGCAAATCAAAGAACACCAAATCCATGTATTGAATGTAATAAATATATGAAGTTTGGTTTTATGTATGATAAGGCAAAAGAAATAGGATGTGATTATATTGCAACAGGTCATTATGCAAAAATGGAATATTCGGATAAATATAAAAGATATGTCTTAAAAAAGGCAAATAATATTGCAAAAGATCAAAGCTATGTATTATATAATATACCAAAAGAGTTGTTAGGAAAAGTTGTTTTTCCTTTAGGGGAAATACAATCAAAAGAGGAAGTAAGAAATATAGCCAAGACAAGAGGGTTAAAGGTAGCAAATAAACCAGATAGTGAAGATATATGTTTTGTACCAGATGGAAATTATAAGAGATTTTTAGAAGAAAATTCAGATTTAAAACCAATAGAGGGAAATATTGTATTAGAAAATGGTGAGGTAGTAGGAAAACATAATGGTTTGTATAAGTATACAATTGGTCAAAGAAAGGGATTGGGAATTGCTTATAAGGAACCACTTTTTGTAATTGGATTTAATAAAGAAAAAAATGAGCTTATAGTAGGTGAGCAAGAAAAAATTTACAAAAAAGAAATGTTAGTAAATAATATAAATTTGTTATTAGTAGACGAATTAAAAGAGAAAACGAAGGTTTGTGTAAAAACAAGATATTCTGCTAAAGAAGAAGTAGCAACTATTGAATTAGTTGACGAAGATTTAATAAAAGTCGTTTTTGATAATCCAGTAGCAAGAATAACTCCAGGTCAGTCAGCAGTTTTTTACATAAATGATGTTGTTTTTGGAGGAGGAAAAATAATTTGTTAACAAATATTTATTAATGTCAATATAATATATGAAGGAATTGAGGAAATATATCCTCAATTTTCTTTTGTGTTATTATGAAGGAGGAGCCTTATGAAAAAGAACGGTTTTAAAATATTTTTTGTAGCATGGCTTGCATTACTATATTTTTTTACTATGTATGAAAGTTTAGTGTATGCATTAGATGCTAAAAGTGATATTATATACCAAGGGATTGATGTAAGTGCTTATCAAGGAAATATTGACTATAAAGCTGTAAAAGAAGCGGGAATAGATATTGTATATATAAAGGCAAGTGAGGGGGATTATTTAATTGATTCTAAGTTTAGAAATAATTATGAAAATGCAAAAGCCAATGGATTAAATATTGGATTTTATCATTTTATTAGAGCAAGAAATGAAGAAGAAGCTATAAAGGAAGCGGAATTTTTTAGTAAGGTTATATCAGGAACTAAAGTAAATTGTAGACTGGCTATGGATTTTGAAGTTTTTGGAGATTTAAACATAAATGAAATAAATGATATATCTAAGGTATTTTTAAAAAAAACTCAGGAGTTAACTAATAAAGAGATGGTAATTTATTCAAATACTTATGATGCTACAAATATTTTTTCAAAAGAATTAGCTTTGGAATATCCATTATGGGTTGCACAATATGGTGTAAGAGTACCAAGCAATAATGGAAAATGGGAAAATTGGATTGGTTTTCAATATTCAGATGAGGGAACAATTTCAGGGATTAATGGTAAAGTTGATTTAGATAAATTTACAAAAGAAATATTTTTGTCTGCTACAGAGGAAATTCCTACACCAATAAATCCAACACCTGAAGATATTCAAAATATTATTTACTACACAGTAAAAAGAGGTAATACACTTACACAGATTGCAAAAGATTATGGTGTTAGTATAGAGCAAATTATAGCAGATAATAACATACAAAATCCTGATTTGATTTTTGCAGGAGAAATTTTAAAAATAACAACATCAAATAAAACAAACATTGAGCCATCATCTACTACTTCTACTATATATACTGTTAGAAAAGGGAATAATTTATATCAAATTGCAAGAATGTTTGGAACTACAATAAATAGTATTGTAAAATTAAATAATATTCAAAATCCAAATTTAATATATCCGGGTCAGGTTTTATTAATTAGAAGAAATGTGAAAATAAATGATATACATGCAACAGGTTCAACTTTTTATATGGTTGGAAGAGGAGACAATTTAACATATATTGCTCGTCGTTATAATACAACAGTCGCAAGTATTGTAAGATTAAACAATATTAAAAATCCAAACTTAATATATCCTGGTCAAATTTTGCGAATAAGTAATAGTTAATCATTAATTAAAACTGACTATACGGTATAAAATAATGGGAAAATAAAAATTTTTGTAGTATAATATAACAAATAGAAAATAAGGAGAGAAGTATGAATAAAAAAAGAGTGTTGTATGAAGCCGAAAAGTATAGAGATATTAGAGAAATGATAAATAGGACTGTTGAAAAATATCCTGATAATATAGCTTTTATAATTAAAGAAAAGGAAGTTAAGTACAAAAATATTACTTATAAAATGTTAGATAGAGATATAAAAAGATTGGGGACTGCATTAATAGATTTAGGATTAGAGAAAAAAAGAATTGCTATTATTGCAAATAACAGATATGAATGGTGTTTAGCATATATTGCAACTTTGTGTGGTGTAGGAATTGTTGTTCCATTAGATAAATCATTACCAGATGGAGAAATTGAAAGTTCATTAAAAAGAAGTTATGCAAATGCAGTTATTTTTGAAGAAAAATACATGAATATAATGGAGAAGATTAAACAAAATGGTGACAATAATATTGAAAAGTACATAAGTATGGATAAAACAGACAAGGAAGGATTTGTAAACTTTAGTGATTTATTAGATCAAGGAGAAGAACTGTTAAATAAAGGAGATAATAGATTTGAAAATACAGAAATTAATCCTGAGGAAATGAATATAATTCTTTTTACTTCGGGGACTACTTCGGCATCAAAAGCAGTTATGTTATCACAAAAGAATATAGTTTCTAATATACATGATTTAAACTCAATTATAAAGATATATCCAACAGATAGGAATATGGCTTTTTTACCACTTCATCATACATTTGGTTCTACTGGATTGTTATTTTTTATAAGCAATGGTGTAAGTAATGTTTTTTGTGATGGATTAAAGTATATTCAAAAGAACTTACAAGAATATAAAGTTACAGTTTTTGTTTGTGTGCCTTTACTATTAGAAGCGATGAATAAAAGAATTTTAAAAGAAATTGATAAACAAGGAAAAACTAAATTAATAAACAGGGCTAAAAAAATTACAAAATTTTTATTAAAGTTTAAAATAGATATTAGAAGATTTGTATTTAAGGATATAATAAATCAATTAGGTGGCTTAAGAATGGCAGTAAGTGGGGCTGCAGCAATAGATAAAAAAGTAGTGGAAGATTTTACAGATTTTGGAATAAAGACAGTACAAGGATATGGTCTTACAGAAACTTCTCCTGTTATTATAGCAGAAAATGATGAAAATATAAGATTTGGTTCAGTAGGTTTTCCTTTAAAAAGTGTTGATATAAAAATTGATAATCCAAATGAACAGGGAATAGGAGAGATTGTTGCAAAGGGTCCCAATGTTATGCTAGGCTATTTTGAAAATGAAGAAGCGACAAATGAAGTTTTAAAAGATGGATGGTTTCATACTGGTGATTTGGGATATATGGATAAAGACGGATTTATATTTATTACAGGAAGAAAAAAGAATGTAATTGTAATGAAGAATGGAAAGAATATTTACCCTGAAGAGTTAGAAGCATTAATTACAGAATTGCCTTATGTTGCAGAAAATATGGTGTTTGGTATTCCGACAAAAGATGATGATTTAGACCTTGCAGCCAAAATTGTATACAATAAAGATTATGTACAAGAAATATTTGGTAATTTAACTCAAGAAGAGATAAAACAAATGATATGGCAAGATATAAAGAAGATAAATAAAACAATGCCACCATATAAATACATAAGGGATATTATTGTAACAGATGAACCTATGATTAAAACAACAACACAAAAGGTAAAACGTTTTGAAGAGATAAAGAAAATATTAGAAGATA
>CANQZT010000056.1 GCA_947628335.1 uncultured Clostridia bacterium
GAATTTCCTTATGCAATAAGAGTTGTATCAGAAGTATTAAGTTCAAATGGTTCAACATCTCAAGCAAGTATATGTGGAAGCACATTATCTTTAATGGATGCTGGTGTACCAATAAAAAGACCAGTAGCAGGTATTTCAACTGGATTGGTAACTGACGAAAATGATCCAAATCACTACATTATGCTTACTGATATACAAGGACTAGAAGATTTCTTTGGAGATATGGATTTTAAGGTAGGTGGAACCGAAAAAGGTATTACTGCTATTCAAGTGGATATTAAAATAGATGGTTTGACATATGACATAATTAAAGAAGCATTTGAAAGAACAAGAATTGCAAGAAAATATATATTAGAAGAAGTAATGCTAAAACAAATTGATAAACCAAGAGATTGTATTTCAAAATATGCACCAAGTATTATAAATACAACTATTAATGTGGATAAAATAAGAGATGTAATTGGACCTGGTGGAAAAATGATTAATAAAATAATTGATCAAACTGGAGTAAAAATAGATATAGAAGAAGATGGAAGAGTCTTTATTTATTCAACAGATGTAAACAATGGAAAAAAAGCATTAAAAATGATTGAAGACATTGCAAAAGACGTTGAAGTAGGAGAAATTGTTGAAGGAACAGTTACAAAAATAATGCCATTTGGAGCATTTATAGAAGTACCAGGAGGTAAAGAAGGTTTACTTCACATTTCAAAAATTTCCAAAGAAAGAGTTGAAAAAGTAGAAGACGTACTAAAAATAGGTGATGTAGTAAAAGTAAAAGTTTGTGAAATAGATGAACAAGGAAGGATAAATTTAAGCAAAAAAGATATCGAAGAAGATTAAGATTTTATTAAATGTTTACTAATAAGTTGAAAAAAATCATATAGAATAGTATAATAATATAGAAAATAAAATACACTATATTAAAAGAATAATAAAGAGGAGTATAAAATGGTATATTTATATGTAATTCAACAAGCATTAGTTTGGATAGTAACAATATTTTGGCTATATCAATTTATTGTAAGTATATGTTCACTTGTAAAATTAAAAGATAAACCATTATTAGAAGATAAGCAAAATAAATTTATGGCAATTATACCAGCACACAATGAAGAATCTGTTATAAAAAATTTAATAGATAGTTTGAAAAATCAAAATTATCCTGAAGAATTAATTGATATATATGTTATAGCAGACAACTGTACAGACAAAACTGCAGAAATTGCCAGATCTGTGGGAGCAATCGTTTATGAAAGATTTGATGAGGAACATAAAACAAAAGGTTATGCATTAAATTGGTTTTTAAATCAAAAAATACAAGAAGATGCCCAATATGATGCTTTCTGCGTTTTTGATGCAGACAATATTGTTGATGAAAACTTTATTAAAAATATGAATAAAAAACTATGTCAAGGTGAAGATGTAGTACAAGGATATAGAGATATCAAAAATCCAACAGATAGTTGGGTTGCATCAGGATATGCTATCTTTTATTGGATGATGAATCGTTTTTATCATTTAGCAAGATATAACTTAGGATTATCACCATTAATAAATGGAACAGGTTTTATGGTTAAGTTTGATGTTATTAAATCAACAGGATGGAACACAAAAACACTTACTGAAGATATAGAATTTTCATTAAAAAGAATTATAGAAGGAAAAAAATTAGGCTGGGCAACAGATGCAATTGTATATGATGAACAGCCAGTAGGATTTAGGCAAAGTTGGGTGCAAAGGTCAAGATGGACAGTAGGTCATATACAATGTATAGAGAACTATACAAAAGACTTAGCACATGCAACAAGAAAAAATAAAACGTTAATGAATTTTGATGGGTTATTATATATAATAGGAAGTATACCTATGTTTATATTAACTCTAGTTCTATTAGCTATAAATTTTATTATGTATTTAGGTAATGGTATTACGGTTGCAGAATTAATTGAAAGTATATTAAGATATTTAATACCTACATTTTTACTTCCAATTGGAACAGCAATAATTATAATGTTATTAGATAGAAAGCCAATAAAGCCTATGTGGAAAGGACTTTTATGCTATCCATTATTTCTTGGATCGTGGTTATTAATAAACTTTAAATGTATATTTAAACGTGAAACAAACTGGGAAAAGATTGACCATGTTAGAGATATAAAAATTAATGATGTTGCATAAATAAAAAAATACTGTGTTTTTATAACATAGTATTTTTTATGCATTTTTATATAATGACATTTTTTTCATCTAGTGATATAATAAAGACCATAAGTTTACATTGTGGAGGAAAAAAATGGAGAATAATTTAAAAAACAAGAGTAAAATGATACATATAGCAATTATTATATTAGGAAGTATATTTATCATTTTAGGAAATTTTCATACAGGAATGTGGTTCGATGAATCATATTCTGTTGCAATTGCAAATCACAGTTTGAAAGAAATTTGGACTATAGGTGGTCATGATGTTCATCCAGTATTATATTATTTTATGCTAAAAATAATTTCTGTAATATTTGGTGGAAAAAATATTTTATTGTATAGACTATTTTCATCTGTAGCTCTAATGTTATTAGGAGTAATTGGGTATACTCATATACGCAAAGATTTTGGAGAAAAAGTAGGATTTTTATTTTCATTTTTTAGTTTATTTTTGCCGTTAAATATTGTATATTCAGGCGAAATAAGAATGTATACATGGGGAATGTTGTTTGTTACAATAATGGCAATATATGCATATAGAATAATAACGCAAAAAGATAGTAAAAAAAATTGGATTATTTTTGCTATATTTAGTCTAGCATCTTCATATATTCATTACTATGGATTAATATCAGCAGGTATTATTAATTTAAGTATGTTTATTTATTTTTTAATACAATCAAAAAAAGAAAAAAAGATGACATCAAATTTAAAAAGATTTATAGTATCGGCCATTATTCAGGTTGCATTATATATTCCATGGCTTATATACTTTTTTATACAATTAGGTCAGGTATCTAAAGGGTTTTGGATACAGTTTAAATTTCCAGGTTCACTAATAGAAATGTTTACTTTTCAATTTGTAGGAAACTTAGATGGAAGTTATTATATTAATAATACTATAGCACTTATATATGGGTTAGTAATAAATATATTTATTATATATTCAGTAATAAAATTGTTCAAAAAACAGGGAAAAAAGGCTATAAAAGAATTCTATCCAGCAATTATTGCATTAGGTACATATTTAGGAGTTATAATTCTTACAGGAGTAATATCTATAATTATGCAACAAGTAATAATTTATGCAAGATATTTCTTAATAATAACAGGATTATTTATATTCTTTATATCATTTGTATTAGGAAAATATGCAAATAAATACATAACAATGATAATATGTATACTAACTTTAATAATATCAACATGGATAAATACCAATATAATACAAATGAATTATGACCAATCGAATCAACTACCAATTTCATATATGGAGCAAAATTTAAAAGAAGGAGATATATTCATTTATGGTAATGGAGATGGAGGATTTGGTAGTGGATTTGTAATAGCAGCAAATTTTCCAGAATATACTCAGTATTTTTACGATAAAGAAAATTGGAATGTAGAAGAAGCGTATAAAGCATATGCGAAAACTATATATAATTTAGATGTATTAGAGAATTATCATGGTAGAATATGGTTTATCGGAAATTATAATATATTTGAAGAAGCACAAGAAAAGTATAATATTGAACTTATAGATCAAACACACTTTAATACAAAATATAAAAATTATGAATATTCATTTGTTTTAGCAAATAAAGAATAAAAAAATAACAAAATAAAATGAAAATATGGTATAATAACAATTGTAAAAGAATAGTATAATTACAAGCAAAATAAAGGGGTTATTTTAATGAGTGTAAACGATAAAGTAAAAATATATGCTTTTGTAGGTCCATCTGGTACAGGAAAAAGTTATCGTGCAGGATTAGTTGCCAGTGAACATGAAATTAATTATATAATAGATGATGGGTTATTTATTAAAGATAATGAAATTATAGCAGGTAATTCTGCAAAGAAAGCATCAACAAAAATTGAAACAGTAAAACAAGCATTATTTATTGAAAATGATGAAAGAGATGCTGTTTTAAAAGCAATAAAGAAATATAAACCAGATAAAATCTTAATTTTAGGAACATCAGATAATATGGTAAAAAAGATTGCTGAAAATTTAGGATTACCAGAAATATCAAAATTTATTTATATATCAGAAATTGCAACAGAAGAAGAAATGGCAACAGCAAAACGTATACGTCAAACAGAAGGAAAACATGTAATACCAGTACCTACATTTGAATTAAAAAAAGATTTTTCAGGATATTTATTAGACCCTCTACAAATATTCAAATCAAAGGGAAAAGGTGAGAAGCCATATATATCCGAAAAATCAATTATTAGACCAACATTTAGTTATTTGGGGAATTTTACTATATCAGATGGGGTATTTAGACAAATAATAGAATATATGGCTTCAAAAACAGAATATATTTATAGAATTGGAAAAACAAGAATAGATAATATAGAAGAAGGGCCATCAATTTATTTAGAGGTAATCGTATTATATGGTTATAATATTATGGAAGTAGTGAAGGAATTTAAAATAAAGGCACAAAAAGAAATTGAAAGATTAACAGCAATGAATATTCAAGAATTTGATATTGTTGTTAAGGGCGTACAAATGCCAAATGAAAATGGATAGGAAGTGAAATATATGTCATTTATTGTAGCAATAGATGGACCAGCAGGAAGTGGAAAAGGAACAATAACTAAACTGGTAGGAGAAAAATTAGATTTAATAAATATAGATACAGGTGCAACATTTAGAGCAGTAACACTTGCAATTATAGAAGCAAATATAGATATTCATGATGAAGAAAAAATAAAGGATGTGTTAGAAAATATACAAATAGAGTTAAAAAATGAAGAGGGTAAACAGGTTGTATTATTGAATGGAAAAAATGTCACATTAGAGATAAGAAGTAAAGAAGTCAACGATTTAGTTTCACCAGTAAGTACGTTAAAAATTGTAAGAGAAAAGCTATTAAACCTGCAACGAAAAATGGCAGAAGGCAAGAATGTTATAATGGAAGGTAGAGATATAGGAACGACGGTATTTCCAAATGCAAATGTAAAAATATATTTAGATGCAACACCAGAAGTACGAGCAAAAAGAAGAGAAAAACAAAATATAGAAAATGGAATAGAATGTTCATATGAGGAAATTTTGCAAAGCGTAAAACATCGCGATAAAATAGACTCGGAAAGGGAGATTGCTCCACTTAGAAAAGCAGATGATGCAATTTATGTTGATACAAGTAATATGAAAATTGAAGAAGTAGTAGAAAAAGTTTGTTTTATTATAAAAAGTAATAGTAATTTAAAAAGAAAGGAAAAAATATGAAATCATTTTTTAAAAAAATAGGAAGGGTTATAGTAAGAACTACAATATTTATATATTGTAAAATAGTATATCGTGCAGAAATTGTAGGAAAAGAAAACATACCAAAAGATGAGACATTAATATTTTGTGGAAATCATAGAAATTATTTAGATCCACCTTTAATGGTAGTAACAGCAGGGAGACACATGCGTTTTATGGCAAAAGAAGAATTAAGAAAAAATCCTCTTTTTGCATTTTTAGGATTTGTATTTGATGGAATATATGTAAAAAGAGATTCAAAAGATATAAGTGCATTGAAAACAGCATTAAAAGCATTAAAAAATAATGAATGTATTGCATTATTTCCTGAAGGTACAAGAAACGGATTGGAAAAAGGAGAAAAGGTGAAAGATGGAGCAGCATTTTTTGCATTAAAGACGGGGACAAGAGTTATACCAGTAGGAATATCTGGAGGATTAAAAATATTTCAAAAGGTACGAATAGTATATGGGAAACCATTAGATTTATCAAAATACCAAGAAATGTATAAAAACAAGAACACTGAAAAAGAAGCTTTAGACGAAGCAAGTAAAATTATAATGGATTCAATAATGGAGTTGACAAAATAACCCATTTTGGTATATAATAATTCAAGTTAAAAATGTGAAGAGGTTGCAAATTATATTGCAACCTTTCAAAACGGAAAAAGGAGTAAAAAAATGAATAACGAAAAAATAAGAAATATTGCAATAATAGCACACGTAGATCATGGAAAGACCACTCTAGTAGATGCATTATTAAAACAAAGCCACATATTTAGAGAAAATGAGCAAGTTCAAGAAAGAGTTATGGATTCAAATGATATTGAAAAGGAAAGAGGAATTACAATTCTTTCTAAAAATACATCAGTAATGTATAAAGGAATAAAAATAAACATAGTAGATACACCAGGTCATGCAGATTTTGGTGGAGAAGTAGAAAGAGTTTTAAAAACAGTTGATGGTGTCCTATTATTAGTAGATGCATTTGAAGGGCCAATGCCTCAAACTCGTGAGGTATTAAAAAAATCATTAGCATTAAATTTAAAACCAATTGTAGTAATTAATAAAATAGATAGACCAGGAGCAAATCCAAATAAAGTTGTTGATCAAGTTATAGAATTATTTATAGAACTTGATGCAAATGATGAACAATTAGATTTTCCAGTTGTATATGCATCTGCTAAAAACGGAATTGGAAAAATGAATTTATCAGATGAAACAACAGATTTAGATTGTCTATTTGAAACAATAATAAACAAAATAAATCCACCAGCATGTGAAATAGAAGGACCAATGCAAATGCTTGTATCAAATATAGATTATGATGATTATGTAGGAAGAATTGCAGTAGGTCGAGTAGAAAGAGGTACTATTAAAGCAGGAATGCCAGTTAGTATATGCAAAAAAGATGATAAAGTAACAAATGGTAGAGTAGTAAAATTATATACACATGTAGGTCTAAAAAGAGAAGAGGTAGAAGAAGTAAAAGCTGGAGATATTATTGCAATTTCGGGAATAAGCGATATAAACATAGGTGAAACAATTTGCGATTACGATCATCCAGAAAAAATCGAATTTGTAGATATTGATGAACCAACAGTATCTATGACATTTAGTGTAAACAATGGCCCATTTGCAGGAAAAGAAGGTCAATTTATTACTTCAAGACACATTAGAGATAGATTGTTTAAAGAACTAGAAAGAAATGTTAGTTTAAGGGTAAAAGAAACAGATTCTCCAGATAGTTTTGAAGTTTCAGGTCGTGGTGAATTACATCTATCAGTTCTTATAGAAAATATGAGAAGAGAAGGATTTGAGCTTTTAGTATCTCGTCCAAAAGTTATATTTAAAGAGATAAATGGTCAAAAATGTGAGCCAATAGAAAGATTAATTGTTAATATACCAGATGAATCAATAGGAACAGTTATAGAAAAATTAGGTCAAAGAAAAGCAGAAATGATAAATATGGAACCAGCAGAAGACGGGCATACAAAAATAGAATTTAAAATTCCAGCCAGAGGTTTAATTGGATATAGGACAGAATTTTTAACAGACACAAAAGGTGTAGGAGTTATGAATCATGTTTTTGAAGGATATGAACCATATAAGGGAGATGTTTTATCAAGAGTTAGAGGAACAATTGTAGCATTTGAACCAGGTAAAGCTGTAACCTATGGATTATATAATGCACAAGATAAGGGAGAATTATTTATAGGGCCAGGAACAGAAGTTTATGAGGGAATGATAGTTGGTCTAAACTCAAGAAGTGATGATTTGGCTATTAATGTATGCAAGGAAAAACATTTAACAAATACTCGTGCTTCTGGTTCAGATGATGCATTAAGACTTGTTCCACCAATTCAATTTTCATTAGAAAAAGCTATTGAATTTATACAAGATGATGAATTAGTAGAAGTTACACCAAAGAATATACGTTTAAGGAAGAAAATATTAGGTAGTAAAGAAAGAGAAATTGCATCAAGAAGAAAATAGTTTTACGAGAAAGGATTTTTTAATGAATAAGGTAGAACTAAAAAAAATAAAAGAAAAAGCATTAAGTGATCATATACCAATAATAATGGATGATACTTTGCAAGAATTAGAAAATATTTTAAAAAATGTAAAGTTAAATAAAATATTAGAAATAGGAACAGCAGTAGGATATTCTGCAATTTGTTTTTCAGAATTTTTGGAAGATGATGGAAAAATTGATACAATAGAGAAAGATGAAGACAGAGTAAAAGAAGCAAGACAAAATGTAAAAAAGGCAGAAGTAGAAGAAAAAATAAATATTTATAGTGGTGATGCTGTTGAAATTCTTCCAAAATTAACAGATAAATATGATATGATATTTATAGATGCTGCAAAAGGAAAATATCCGTTCTTTTTAGAACAAGCATTACGTTTAGTAAATAAAAATGGATTAATTATAGCAGACAATATTTTATATAAAGGTTATGTTATGAGTGATTATAATAAACACAAACAAAGAACAGCAGTTAGAAATTTAAGGGAGTATATAAAACAAATACAAGAAAATCCAATATTAGAAACTCAAATTTTAGAAGTAGGCGATGGACTTAGTGTGAGTAAAAAAATAGAAGAAGATTATTTGTAATCTTCTTCTATTTCTTTGGAATCTTTTTTTGTAATAGTTGGTTTCATTTGTTTATAATATTCAGATAAAGATATTCCGTATAAATATTCAAAACATTCAGCTTCATTCATTGTATATGATTTGACACCAGAAGCAAATTTTGTGGTTAAAACAAATCGAGGAAGCATCATTAAAGAATTAGGTGAAAGTCTTGCTTCTTTTGGTTTATATCCTACAGTTCTTTCCCAATTATTATACTTTTCCATATCATAGGTTCTTATTTGACATTCTAGACCTAAATTTTCACTGTCATTACAGAAAGAGACCTGACGCGAAGCATATCCAGAAGGTTTTGGTTT